>CAZWCS010000058.1:0-25743 GCA_964632805.1 uncultured Desulfobacterales bacterium | reverse complement strand
CGGGTCAAGCCCGGTATGACAAAAAAGCTGTTTTCCGACTTTTTACGAGTCCATCTTCCTTGACAGTTTTTTTTTTTGATAGTAGCATCAATCAATATTTTGTCAAGTGCTCGAAAACCTTTCAATCCATATTCCGGGAGGATTTTATGCTGGAAATCATTGATATTAATGCAAGAGAGATACTGGATTCAAGAGGGAACCCCACGGTGGAAGCAGATGTTGTCCTTGCCTGTGGCGCCACCGGTCGTGCGGCGGTTCCTTCCGGCGCTTCGACCGGTATGCGGGAAGCCCTGGAGTTGCGGGACACGGATGACAAACGATTTATGGGCAAGAGCGTGGCCAGGGCGGTTGAGAATGTGAATATGATTATTGCTCCGGAACTGGCCGGCCTGCCGGCGGATGAGCAGGCCATGATTGACCGGCAGATGATTGAAATCGACGGTACCGATAACAAATCCCGGCTGGGCGCCAATGCGATTTTAAGCGTTTCCCTGGCCGTGGCCAGAGCAGCGGCTGATGCGTTTTCCATGCCGTTGTATCGTTACCTGGGTGGCATCTATGCCCGGCATCTGCCGCTGCCGATGATGAATATTGTCAACGGCGGCGCTCACGCCGCCAATAATCTGGATATTCAGGAGTTCATGATTGTACCGGTGGGCGGGAGAACCTTTAAAGAGTGTGTCCAAATGGGGGCGGAAACCTTTCATCATTTAAAAAAATTATTGAAAGACAAGGGGTTCAGCACCGGCGTAGGAGATGAAGGCGGTTTTGCTCCGGATCTGGAGTCCAATGAGGCGGCGCTCCGGTTTATCATGGAAGCCATTGAAGCGGCCGGCTATACCCCGGGAAAGGATATCGGTCTGGCCCTGGATGCCGCGGCCAACGAATTTTATAACAATGGCACTTACTCCCTGGCCTCGGAAGGGAAAAGCTACTCTTCGGAAGAACTGGTGGGCTATTATGAAAAGCTTCTGGACGTGTATCCGATTCTTTCCATTGAAGATGGTCTGGCGGAACAGGACTGGGACAACTGGACCATGATGACGGACCGCATCGGCGGGCTGACCCAGATCGTCGGGGACGATGTTTTTGTCACCAATCCGGCGATTTTCAAAAAAGGGATTCAAGAGGGCCTGGCCAATTCCATCCTGATCAAGTTGAATCAGATCGGGACTCTGACCGAGACAATCGAAACCATTGATATGGCCAAGGCGGCGGGCTATAGTACAGTAATCTCCCACCGTTCGGGAGAGACGGAGGATACTTTTATTGCGGATCTGGTAGTAGCGGTCAACGGCGGGCAGATCAAAACCGGTTCCATGTCCCGGTCGGACCGGGTGGCCAAATACAATCAGTTGCTTCGCATTGAGGAAGAGCTGGGACAAATGGCCGTCTTGTCTCAAGATCTGGTGTTATTCTAAGTTTTCCTTTTGTGGCGGAATGCATACATTCAGACGAATTTTATTCATAATCGGCTCTTGTTTTTTGCTGACGGTTCCGGCCTTTGGCTATGTTCCCGAAGGGGAATTGCTTTTATTTTTAATGACGGAAAAGATTGGTCAACCGCAGGGTCTGATGGTAAAGCAGGCGGTCAGCCAGGACCTGCTGCCCTGCGGTGAAGAGAACGAATATCCGGAACGTTTGCGGGAAACCGTCTGGTATCGTCCGCCAGGGGATTTTCGTTCAGAAATTCGGGGCGACGGGGGAAAAAATCTTTATGTCGCCTCTGCCGGGGAGGTGGTGACAATTTTTCAGCAGGCGATTTTTTCAATGGAAGAAAACCGTCTTATGCTTTATAAAGAGCCGCTTCTTTTTCGGGACTGGAAAACTTTGTCTGAGAGGCTTTCCATTTTAGGGGTAGATGTTGCGGTGAGCAGTCTGGGAAGGATGGAGGGGAAAGTCGCTTTTGTCATCGGGGCCCAATATCCGGATGATTCCCGATCCCAGTTTTGGCTCCGCAAAGATACGCTGCTGCCCTGGCGGCTGATCATCCATCAGCCGGGGGCGGAGTCCATTGAGGCTGTTTATTCTGACTGGCGGAACCAGGGTTCTTTTCTGCATCCCCGCCGCATCGAGGTTTATCAGAACAATATTCTGCATCGCGTCATTTGTTGTGAGAAGGTTGCGGCCCACGCTTTTTTTGCAGATAATTTTTTTGATATCGAATACCTGCAATCCCGATATCCTTTATCCGGAGAGGCCTCGATAGAGACAAAGGAGAAGCCACACGACGAAGTCCAGCAGACCATTGATGCTTTTCGAAAATTATATCAATAAGGCAAAGGGGAGCCTATGGCTTCAAAATGCAAATTCATTTTTGTGACCGGGGGGGTTGGCTCCTCGCTGGGAAAGGGGTTGGCCTCGGCTGCTATCGGCGCGTTGCTGGAAAGTCGCGGACTGTCTGTGACCATACAGAAACTGGATCCCTATATTAACGTGGACCCCGGTACAATGAATCCCTTTCAGCACGGCGAAGTGTTTGTAACGGATGACGGGGCGGAGACGGATTTGGATCTGGGCCATTATGAGCGGTTTACGCACGCCAGGATGGGCAAGAATAATAATTTTACCACCGGCAAGATTTATCATTCCGTTATTTCCAAAGAGCGCCGCGGAGATTATCTGGGCGGCACCGTCCAGGTGATTCCGCATATCACCGATGAAATCAAAAACAGTATCCGGCTGGTAGAAAATGAGGCCGATGTGGTGATTACGGAGATCGGCGGGACCATCGGCGATATCGAGAGTCTGCCCTTTCTGGAGGCCATCCGGCAGATGCGGGCCGATGCGGGGAAAGAGAACGTTTTGTATATTCATCTGACTCTGGTGCCCTTTATTCCCACCGCCAACGAAGTCAAGACCAAGCCGACCCAGCACAGTGTCAAGGAACTTCGCAGTATCGGGATTCAGCCGGATATTTTGATCTGCCGTACCAGCAGTTTTCTTTCCGAGGATATCAAGAAAAAGATTGCCCTGTTCTGCAACGTCAGTCAGGACGCCGTAATCACCGGTAAAGATGTGGACAATATTTATGAGGTACCCCTGGTGTTCAACCAGGAGGGGTTGGATGAAAAGGTGGTGGATTTGCTTCATATTTGGACCCGGGCGCCCAAGCTGGATTTCTGGGAGACCCTGGCCAGAAAGATCAAAGCCCCGCAAGACCGGGTGACCATTGCCATTGTGGGTAAATATACGGATTTGACCGAGTCCTACAAGAGCCTTAATGAAGCTTTATATCATGGCGGTTTTTCCAATGACAGCCGGGTGGAGTTACTGTTTGTCGATTCCGAGGAGATCGACAGTGGAAATTGTGCCGATAAACTGGCTGCGGCTCACGGGATTCTGGTTCCCGGCGGCTTCGGCGCTCGGGGAATTGAAGGGAAAATCGAGGCCTGCCGCTATGCCCGGGAAAACCGGATTCCGTTTTTCGGTATTTGCCTGGGCATGCAGATTGCGGTGGTGGAATTTGCCCGCCACGTGGCCGGCCTGGAAAAGGCGCACAGCGCTGAGTTTGATTCAGACACCCCCCATCCGGTAATTTATCTGATGCGGGAGTGGTATGATGAGCGGACCAATACCGTCCAGCAGCGGGACAGCCAGTCCGAGAAGGGCGGGACCATGCGGCTGGGGGCGTATTCCTGCACGGTGGCCAAAGATACCCTGGCCTTTCAGGCCTATACCCACAGCGCTGTCTCCGAACGGCACCGCCATCGTTATGAATTCAACAATGAATATAAAGAAATGCTGGAAAATGAGGGGTTGGTCATCAGCGGAGTATCACCCAATGGGGAATTGGTGGAGATCGTGGAGCTCAAAGATCATCCCTGGTTTCTGGGCTGTCAGTTTCATCCCGAATTCAAGTCTCGTCCCCAGAAGCCCCATCCTTTGTTTGCCCGGTTTATCCGGGCTTCTTTAGCGCACAAGCAATCCGGATAAATATGGTCACTTCAGGCGCAAAGGAGGTCAAGATGGCAGAAGAGAAGATTCTTATTTTCGGCAAAAGCACCTGACCGTTTACCACTGCGGCCCGGGAGGCCTATACCAAAGCCGGCAAAATGGTGGATTATCGGGATGTCCTGGAAGATGAGCAAAATCTTGAAGCCATGCTGGATTATTCGGAAGGCCGGCGGAAAGTGCCGATAATTGTGGAGACGGACGGCAATGTTTCCATCGGCTTTAACGGGCGCGCCTGAGGTGTTTAGTCCGTTCCGGCTGGAGGCCGGAAAAAACAATCCCAATCAAAGACAGCCAAAACAATGGAACAACAGTTTCTGATTGATGAGTTCAAGCTGGAAGAGTCCTGGCGCCTGTTTAAAATTATCGGTGAATTTGTGGACGGGGTGGAGTCCCTCCACGATATTGGCCGGGCGGTCAGTATTTTCGGCTCTGCCCGGGTACAAACCGATTCTCCGATTTATCAGAAAGCCGAGCGCATTGCCGCCCTGTTTGCGGAAGCCGGTTTTGCGGTTATTACCGGCGGCGGCGGCGGCGTAATGGAAGCCGCCAACAAGGGGGCTGCAGAGAAAGGGGGCGATTCCATCGGTCTGAACATCCATCTGCCGTTTGAGCAGGTCCCCAACGAGTATGCCAATATCAAGCTGGAGTTCAACTATTTTTTTATCCGCAAGGTCATGTTCGTCAAGTATGCCCAGGCTTATGTTATCATGCCCGGCGGCTTTGGCACCCTGGATGAAATGTTTGAAGCGGTTACCCTGATTCAGACCCGGCGCATCAAGCCTCTGCCGGTGATTCTGGTGGGCAGCGATTACTGGTCGGGCCTGTTGGAGTGGATACAGAGGCATCTGATGGCCGATCACATGATTTCGCCCAGGGACATAGATATTCTGCGCGTGATTGACGAGCCGGAAGAAATCGTCCGGACTGTCCGTGATCTGGTGTTGACCGGATAAGGGTTATGGTTTGCGTCCGGGGGCAGGGGCGGAGAGCATGTTCAGAGCGATTTCCGCCGCCCGGGCGGAAGCTCCCGGCCCGCCCAGTTTTTTCCGCAGAGCCGCCAGGTCCTCCCGGATTTTTTCATAGCGGCGACTGTTGTTGGCCAGGTCACAGATGCGATCCGCAATATTGGCAGCGGTGACTGCGGATTGCAGTAACTCCGGGACCACTTCTTTTTCCGCCACAATGTTTACCAGACTGATGTGGGGCACGGAAATCAGCATTTTTCCCAGCAGATAACTGGCCGCCGAGACCCGGTAAATAATAATCATGGGAACGCCGAAGAGAGCGGCTTCCAGGGTGACCGTTCCGGATACGGCCACGGCCAGATTGCTTCGGGTCAGAACCTGATTCACGTTTCCTGTTACGATGGTAAACGGGAAACGGTCGTAGAAGGGATCGGTATTGGCCGCCAGGGCCTCGGCGTCTACGGAGTCTGCGCAGGAAATCAGAAATTTGACGGAGGTCAGGCGCCGGTTGATAATCTCGGCCGCTTTCAGCATGGCCGGCAAATGACGCTGTACTTCCCGATTGCGGGAGCCGGGCAGTAAACCAATGGTAAGGGTATCCGATTTTCCGTTTTTTTGTTGCTCCGCTTCCGGGCGGACATACTCTCCATCCAACAGGGGATGGCCGACAAAGGTAGCACCTACGCCGTGCGCGCGGAAAAAGGATTCTTCAAAGGGAAAAATTACGGCCACCTGATCCACCCGTTCTTTTATGGTGCGGACCCGGCCCCGGCGCCAGGCCCAGACCTGGGGCGTAATATAGTAAAATACCGGTATGCCCGCTTTTCGGGCGGCGGCGGCCAGGCGCAGGTTAAAATCCGGGAAATCGATGAGAATCAACAGGTCCGGCCGGCGTCCCATCAGATTTTTCCGGGCTGTGGACATGCCCTTCCAGATTCCGGGCAGCCGGACAACGACTTCGGTGATCCCGACTACCGACAATTGGGCGGCATCCACGATGATCTCCACCCCCGCCTTACGCATGGCTTGCCCCCCAATCCCGAAGAAATGAAATCCGGTTCCGCGCGGGTCCTGCCGCATGTGCGTGATGAGGCGGGAACCGTGAAGGTCACCGGAGGCTTCCCCGGCGACGATCATGACCTGTCGGCGGTTCGGGACGGTTGGCGAAAGATTACTGTTCAAAACGTTGCCGTGTCTCTTGTATCTGGTCCATCACCCGGATGGCGGTTTGCAGCGCCTGGCGGCCGATTTGGCCGGAAACCTCGGGAAATTCGCGGGTTCGGACGCTGTGAACAAAAGCTTTCAGCTCCTGCTCCAGGGCATCCCATTTCATGAAGGACAGCTTTTGGATATTCATTCCCGGAATGATATTGCTGTCAATGGCGTTGGCCGGGTCACCGTCTTTGTTGATAATAATAATTTCGCTGCTGCCGAAATCCACGGATATATAGGCGTCCTTTTGAAACATGCGGAATTTTCGTTCGCTGCGGCCGGAGACCCGGCTGGCGGTAACATTGGCCACGCAACCGCTGGCAAATTCCAGCCGGGCATTGGCAATATCCACATGATCGGAAACCACGGATATTCCTGCGGCCCGGATATCCGTTATTTCTGACCGGGCAAAATTCAGAATGATATCAATATCGTGAATCATCAGGTCCAGCACTACACTGACGTCGGTACCGCGTTCCTGGTAGACGCTCAGCCGGTGGGATTCGATGAAAGCCGGCTTGTGGACGATATCTTTTAACGGCGCTACCGCCGGATTGAAGCGTTCCAGGTGACCCACCTGGAGCATAAGTTTCCGGGACTGGGCATAGTCAATCAGGTGGTCGGCCTCTTCCACGGTTGCGGTCATGGGCTTTTCTACCAGAATATCTACTCCCTCTTGCAGAAAGTCCATGGCGATGGGATAGTGCCAGTCCGTGGGCACCACAATGCTGACGGCCTGGACTTTGTCAAGCAGCTCCCGGTGGCTGGTATAGGCCGCAGTCTGCAGTCGTTCGGCCACCTGCCGGGCGGTGTCAGAATTGGTGTCGACCACCCCGACCAGATCTACGCCTTCCATGCGGGCGTATTTTTCGGCATGAAATTTTCCCAGATATCCTACGCCGATCACACCGGCGCGAATGTTGGCCATGACTTATTCCCCCTTTCGGGCCAGGATACAGATATTCGCGGAATTTGCCAGCGCGACCATATCCGCTTTGTCAAAAACGATCGCTTTACCCGCTTCTAAAGCCAGTGTCCCTGCCCCCGCTTTCTGCATGGTGCGGATGGTATCTATCCCCACCGCCGGAATATCGAATCGCATGTCCTGCTGCGGTTTGCAGACTTTGACCACCACGGCGTTTCCTCCTCCCAGGCGGCCGCCTCTTTTTATGGTGGCATCCGTTCCGTCGATGGCTTCCACGGCCAAGACGGTACCTTCTTCGACAACCACGCATTGGCCTACATCCAGGCGGCCGATCGTTTTGGCTACTTTCCAGCCGATATCGATATCAATAGTCTGGACCGCTTCCGGAGTTTTTCGGGTCCAGCATCCCTCCGGCGCCAGAATGTCCGGCAGTAGAAAGGTGGAAGCAAGCACACGGACACCGTTTTCCTCCAGCAGGTCGGCAAATCGCCGCAGCAATACATCGTCATGCGTTTCCGTCAACCCGCCGATCATTGACAGCGCTTTGGCGTCCGGTTTGATGTCTGCAAACAGGTGGGTTTTGGAGACGCCCCCCATAATGACTGTTTCTGTGACTTCGGCCTGGACAAAAAATTGCAGCAGGCGTTCAATCTCGCCCAGATGCAGCCATTTGATCTGCCGGACATGTTTTTCCAGCCCCATTTCTGCCGCATTTACATAGGCCACGGCGTACACGTCATAGCCGGCAGCTTTGGCGGCGTCGGCAAACAGGCGGGGAAAACGGCCGCTTCCGGCGATCAATCCGATTTTCATACCTTTGTTGTTCTTTCCGTTTTTGGACCGGCTAGCGGGTAACGCCCCGGTTGGACGATTTCAAGAAATCCAGAAAATGGACCACTTCCGGCGTCTGTTCCACCTCGGCGGCGACCCGCTCAATGGCTTCGTTTAAGGTCAGGCCGATACGGAAAATAATCCGGTAGGCTTTTTTCAGGGCGGAAACCGTGTGCTGGGAAAAATTTTGACGCTTGAGCCCTACGCTGTTGAGCCCATATAGCCTGGCCCTGTCTCCTACCGCGATTACATAGGGCGGAATGTCTTTGACAACGCCGGATTTTCCCCCGATAAAGGCATATTCTCCGACATGAACAAATTGATGGATGGCCACCAACCCTCCGATGGTGGCGTGATCACCGACGGTAATGTGCCCGGCCAGCGTGGCATTGTTGGCGAAGACAACTTTCCGGCCGATGCGGCAGTCATGGGCAACATGAGTGTAGGCCATCAGCAGGCAGTCGTCACCGATTTCAGTCAGCCCCCGATCCTCCGCAGTGCCGCGATGGATGGTAACAAATTCTCGAATAATGCAATTTTTGCCGATTTTAACATAGGTTTTTTCACCGCTGAATTTTACGGATTGAGGAGCTGCGCCCAGAGAAGCGAACTGATAAATCTGACAGCCGGCCCCGATGCTGGTATAGGGTTCAATCACCACGTGAGGGCCGATAGTGGTTCCTTCCCCGATAAAGACCTGGTCGGCAATATAAGTGTAAGGCCCTATAGATACACCGGATTTTATCTCCGCTCCCGGTTCAATGATTGCTGTGGGATGAATCACGATGGTCTCCTTTTTTTTCCAGAGCAGCCGTTCTTTTTTCCAGGTCGCGGATCTGCTTGCGGAAGGTGGGCAGTTTCCGCACCAGGTTCTGCACTTTCAGCCATAATTTATGCGGCATGGCGGGCATGCCGGAGACGATCTCCCGGGGATCCACGGATTGCATAACCCCGGCTTTGGGGCCGATGGTGACCTGGTCGCCGATGTCTAGATGGCCGGAAATGCCGGCGTGCCCCGCGATGACGACCTGGGCGCCGATAGTGGTACTGCCGGCGATACCACAGCCGGCGGCAATGACCGTATTGTTGCCGATGGTCACATTATGGGCGATCTGGACCAGATTGTCCGTTTTGACTCCGCTTTTGATCCAGGTCCGGCCAAAGGTGCTGCGGTCAATACAGTTGTTGGCGCCAATTTCCACATCATCGTCGATTTGCACGATGCCGGTGTGGGGAATTTTTTCATACCGTTTCCCGTCGGGGGCAAAGCCAAAACCGTCGCTGCCGATAACGGTCCCGGCCTGGACAAGGACCCGGTTACCGATCACACATCCCCGGAGAATGGATACGTTGGGGTGTATTTCCACCGCATTGCCGAGGGAAACATCATCGCCAAGGATCACACCGGGATGCAGGGTAACACCGTCCCCCAGGGAGACGTTGTCGCCAATAGCCACACCGGCGCCAATATGCACCTGGCGGCCACAGGAAAAATTTTTTCCGATTGATGCCGAGGGATGAATCGTTTCGGGATAAATTCCGGGCGGATAAAACAGTCCCAAAACTCTGGCAAATACCACCCGGGGGTTTTCGGCCAAAAGCAGAGGAACGGAGTCGCAGGTAAAATCCAGCGGAACAATTACGGCCGCCGCTCTGGTTTCATGAATCCGGTTTAAAAAGGTCACACTTTCCGCCAGCGTAATATCTTCACTGGTGGCCGTTTCAAACGGTGCCGCCCCGCCAACCGTCCTGTTAAGGTCTCCGACGGCTTGAACGCCGAACTTTTCAGCGATTTTTCCGAGCTGAAATTTTTTGTTCGTTCCGGTGGGCACGGTCATCACTCTGGTTCTATAACCATTATTCCAGCGTCATTCCCTGGGTATTGGCAAGTTCAATTAATTTATCGGTAATATCAATCGCCGACGGATAATAGACAGCGGCTGTTTTGTCCATGATCAAGAGGTATCCCTCTTTACTCCCATATTCTTCCACCAGCGCCAGAAATTTTTTTCGGATATCGGTGATCAACTCTTGTTCCAGTTCTTTCAGATCCCGGAAGTATTTTTTCTGCAACCGGTCCAGGTCCATTTTTTTAATATTATAATCCCGCTGTTTTTTTTCCACCATTTCGTTTTTCATCACCAGGGCATCCCGTTCAATAGACTTCTTCAGCTCTTCGATTTCACTTCCCAGTCCCTGCAGTTCGTTTTCCATTTTTTTGTATTGTGTTTCGAGCCTGGCGTTGGCTTGTTTGCCGATTTCTGAAATGCTGAAAAATTTCTGGAAGTCAACAACACCGATTTTGGCAACATCAGCAGCCATACAATGCCCGGCATACAGTATCCAAATCAGGATAAAACCGGCCGCAAGTGGTAATGTCGTTTTTTTCATGTTTATCTCTCCCTTTTTCGCCAATTGAACAATCGGGTATCGGGGTCCGTCCCCCCGGGGTTTAAAAAGCGGCACCCATGGTGAACTCCCAGCGGCCGCTGGAGCTTTCATCGTCCTGGGGATCGAGGATATAACCTCTCTCCAGACGGATGGGGCCCATGGGGGAGTTCCAGCGGACACCGAATCCGGCGCTCTCCCGCAGGGTGCCACTTTTGATGCCTTCGTCTTTATCGTATACATTACCGGCGTCCATAAAAACCAGTCCCACCAAGCCGATCTCCTCGCCCAAAAGGGGTACGATGAATTCCAGATTAAACTGGATGTACTTGTTCCCCCCCCTTTCCGTATCAATAATGCCGTCTCCGTCCGTGTCTTCTTTTATACTTATATCACGCCAGTCAAAACCCCGCAACGAGTTGATGCCGCCGAGATAAAAAGTTTCATAGTCCGGCAAATAGCCTCCCGAGTTTTCCCGGATATAGCCGCCTTCGGCGTGGATCAACCCCACGGTTTTCCAGAAGAGCGGAATGTACCAGCCGGTTTCCGCTGTATATTTGGTGTAAGAAACATCACCTCCCAGAAAACCCCCGGCTTTTTCGATGGTGATTTGTTGTTTTCCGCCTTTGGTGGGATTGATACGCCGGTTACGGGTATCATATAGCAGAGAAACCGCAACACTGCTGGTATCATAGGTTCCCGCAATAATATTTGCCGTGTAGTCGACGTTGCTGATTTCATTTTCTTCGTAGGTGTTGGACAGAAAGAGACGGGTGTCCTCGAAAATGGGATAGCCAAAGCGCAGACCGCCGCCGGTGGCTTCTTTGTCGTAGGTATCGTAATCAACCTCCCATTTATACAGGTCAAAGCCGGCTGTAAGCGGGATGTCAAACAGCCACGGTTCCGTGAAGTTGATTCTGTATTGGCTGGAGGTGCCCCCTAATTCGGCTTGCAGTTGAAGTTCCTGACCGCGTCCAAATAAATTGCGCTGAGAAATCGAGGCCATGGCGAAAAGGTTCTCTGTGCTGCTGTATCCACCGCCAAAAGAGAGAGTGCCGGTGGCCTTCTCGGTAACGTCAATTTTCAAATCAATAAAATTTTTCCTGTCTGTTTCAACCGTATCAACTTTTATCTGGGAGGGCTCAAAGTAGTCCAGGCGATACAGGTTGTATATACTTTTTTTCATTTGTTTGCCGCTGAACTGTTCCTGTTCATAAACTTCAAGTTCCCGCCGGATGACTTTATCCCGCGTTTTGGTGTTACCGGTAATAATAATTTTATTGAAATAGACCAGACCGCCTTTGGTTATTTCATAGTTGACGTCCACCGTCAGCTCTTCCGGGTTTCTTGTGGTCCGGGGAACGACGTCCGCATAAAAATATCCCTGATCGGAATACAGGTTGGTCAGCGCCAGCACATCCTGCCGCATCAAAAACCGATTTAAATATTCTGTTTCTGGTAGTTGCAGGATTTTTTTTAACGCGGATTCGCTTTGCAGAAGGTCGTCACCCGTGACGGAGACTTCTCCGACCCGGAATCGCTGCCCCTCTTCAATTTTAAAAGTGATGTATATCCACTTTCCCCGGGTATCGATCTGCGGTTCCGCAATTTTGGCGTCAATGTATCCGTTGTTGTGATAATGGGAAGCCAGCCGTCCGACATCCTGTCGGAGTTGGTCCATTTTCAGATTACCGGAGGATGTCAGCCAGGAAAACCAGCCTTTTTCCGATGTTTGAATAATGTCACGGAGTCTGTCATCACTGGTCAGCGGTTTTTCCCCGATCCCCGGCAGCCAGGAAAACCAGCCTTTGCGGGGGGGAGAGGAATCGTTGCCTTCAAAGACAATTTCTTTGATCAGAAATTTTTCTCCCCGTTCAATGGTCACCTCCAGATCCGCCTGATTGTTTTCCGCCGGCAGAATATTGTAAGATATTTGTATATTATGATAATTTTTTTCTCTGTACATCAGCTCGACGTTTTTTATGCTTTTGTTGATTTCGACAATATTGATGATGGCGCCCCGATCCAGAGCGAGTTCTTCCTCAATTTTTTCGTCCGAGTAAAGTTTGTTGTTATTAATAAGAATATTTCGGAGAGTCGGTCGCTCCTGGACGATAAACAGAATGGTTTTCCCGGCAGGGGTTTCTTTTTTCTCAATGCGGATATTTTCAAAGTAGCCCATATCGTAAACTGCTTTCAGGTCCGCGGAGAGTTTTTCCCGTGCATATATATCCCCCGGTTTGGTTTGGATGACCCGTTTTATGGCATCGGCTTCCAAACGTTGATTGCCGCGAATAATAACGTCTGCAATTCTGTGTCTGTGAAATACCGTTGTACAAACGTTTTCGGTAATGGTGCGGGCGGCTCCGGCCATATTTTCTAAAGATTTTCCTTCGGCAAAGAAATGACGGGTGGACTCCGGAGATAGAATCGGCGTCAGGGAGAGGTCCAGACTGAAACTGTCTCCGAAGAGCGTCAAACTGCCTTTCATCAGGTAATCGGCCCCCGCGGTGGTTGCCCAGGATGGTGTTTCCCTCCCGGTTTCCGTGTAAAAATCAGCTTCCGGTATGGTGTCAGCCGGCGCAGTCACAAAATGGATACCCCGGTTGGTCAACTGGGTTTTCAGGGTCTGATAAAGCTGCTCGGCCAAATTCATTGCCCGCGAAGTTTGGGGATGTGCCGTAAGGGGGAGGAGCATGATATCGGCAGTAGCCGGGGGTGACTCCGCAGGCTGCACCGGTAAGGCTCCGGCCATCACGAAAAGCAGAAAAACTGCCCATGTCCCGGAGAAGCGGCGGAGTTTCCGCCGGGGATTGGTAAAAACGGGGTTATACAAAGGTATCAATTTCTTTTACCTGTTGGTCGACAATGGTCATGGTTCGTGACATGCGGGAGGCCAGGTCCCTGTTATGGGTGGCCACGATCAATGTCATAGCAAATTCTTGATTTAACTCAGAAATAAGTTCATGAATGCGGTGGCTGGTTTTTTCATCAAGATTCCCCGTAGGTTCATCCGCCAGGAACAAAGCCGGGTTGAGGACCAGGGCCCGGGCAATGGCAACGCGTTGCTGTTCGCCGCCGGAAAGCTCTGAAGGACGGTGGTGCAGCCGGTCTTGGAGTCCTACCCGGACCAGCAGGGCCTCTGCGGCGGCAGTGGCCGCCTGTCGATCGATGCCGTTTATCAGGGCGGGCATCATGGTGTTTTCCAGGGCGGAAAATTCTGGCAGCAGGTGATGGAACTGGAAAACAAAACCCACCGATTGGTTCCGCAGCCGGGCCAGTTCTTCTTCGTTCAGCGTATAGACATCCCGGTTGTGGAATAAAAGAGTGCCACTGTCCGGCGGGTCCAATATGCCGATAATCTGCAGAAGGGTGGATTTGCCGATGCCGGAAGCCCCGACCACGGCGATGGTTTCCCCGCTTCCAATGGCGAGATTTACATTTTTCAGAACATCCAACCGCAGCTTGTTGTTTTCAAACCCTTTATTCAGGTTTTTCGCCACTAACAAGGGGGACTTTTCCCGGTTGCCGGTGTCTTCCGGAGAAAGAGGGCTTTGTTCTTCATCCATAGCGGATCGCTCCTACCGGATCGATTTTTGAGGCCTGCGTAGCGGGATAAATGGTGGCCAGAAAGCAGATACCCAAAGCGGCCAGGACGATGGAGCAGACATGCAAAAGTTTGACCTGTACCGGCAGGGTGGTGATATAATAAACTTCACTGGAAAGTTCGATAAATTCATACCGTTTCAAGAGAAAACAGAGGATAAGGCCAAAAATCACTCCCAGTGCGGTACCGGTTCCTCCGATGATCATGCCTTCCATAACAAAAATTCGTTTAATGCTTTTCTTGGTCGCCCCCATGGCCTTCAGTATTCCGATTTCTTTTCTTTTGTTGGTCACAATCATAATCAGAGAGCTGGCGATATTAAAGGCGGCTACCAGGATAATCAGGGTCAGAATGATGAACATGGCTTTTTTTTCGAGTTTTAAAGCGGAAAACAGATTGTGATTCATGGTCATCCAGTCCCTGGCAAAATACGGATAGCCGCCCAGGGAATCGACAATTCGGTCGGCCAGCCGGCCGGCCTGAAAAATGTTGTCCACTTGAATTTCGATCCCGTTGATGGCCTCTAAATGGAAAACGTTCATGGCTTCGGAAAGGTTGATATAAGCAAAGGCAACATCATATTGATGCATGCCGACTTCAAAAATACCGGTTACTTCAAACCGTTTAATGGCCGGCATATGTCCTACCGGCGATAAGCCGCCGGTGGAAAGAACCAGATAAACCGGGTCGCCTTCGATAACGCCGAGCTGATTGGCCAGTTCTCCCCCCAGGATAATTCCCGGTGGTAATCCCGACGGATTGGCACTGCGATCCCGGTGGCGCAATTTTTCTTCCAGCGGTTCCAATCCCTGAAAAATGGTTTTGCCCAGGGTGGTTTTGGCGTATTGGGGGTCGATCCCTTTGACGATACCGCCGGTTACCCCGGTGGCAGAGCGAAACATTACTTGCGACAGTACGAAGGGCTGGACGGAATCAACGTGATCCATGGTTTGGACCCGGGACAGGAGACGCTCATAATCGGTTATACCGTCTCCGTGGCGTGACAACAATATATGGGACTGAACGGCCAGAATGCGTTTCCGGATGTCTGATTCAAACCCGCTCATAACCGCCAGTACGGTGATCAGCGCCATAACACCGATAATCACTCCCAGAACGGATAAAATGGTGATCAGGGCGGTAAAAGCCTGTCTCCGGGTCGTGGTGAGATGGCGTTTGCCTATAAAAAGTTCATAATACATGGAATATTTTTATTTCTTCCTATGATTCGGCATATTGCGTTCTTTCCGGCATCTTCATGTGGGGAAAGAGGATCACTTCCCGGATGGATGCGGCATCGGTTAACAGCATAACCAGGCGGTCGATACCAATACCTTCCCCGGCGGTGGGCGGAAGCCCGTACTCCAGTGCTTCCAGATAGTCTTCATCCATGTAATGGGCTTCTTCATCGCCGGCATTTCTGGCTTTGACCTGGGACCGGAACCGCTCTTTCTGCTCCAGCGGGTCGTTCAGTTCGGAGAATCCGTTGGCAACTTCCAAGCCTGCCACAAAAAGTTCAAACCGGTCAACAAACTCCGGTTGTTCACGGTTGGTTTTGGAAAGCGGAGACACATCTACGGGATAACCGGTGATAAAAGTGGGCTGGATGAGTTGCGGTTGAACCAGAACATCAAACAGCCTGGTGATGATTTTTCCCTGACTGTCGGTTTCTTTTATGGCAATTTCTTGGCGGGCCGCAAAGTCGAGCAGCGCCCGGCGGTCAAGGAGGGTCTCCTTTTCCAGACCGCCGATGTCAACCAGGGCATCCAGCAGTCGAAGCCGTTTCCAGGGCGGGGCGAAGTCGATGGCCTGGCCCTGATAATGAATTGCGGTGTCATTTGCGACAACCTCCAGCAGTTGCCGGAACAGTTCTTCCGTCAGTTGCATCAGATGCGTATAATCGACATAGGCCTGATAAAACTCCAGCATGGTGAATTCCGGATTGTGCCGTGTTGAGACGCCTTCGTTGCGAAAATTTCGATTGATTTCGAAGACTCTTTCCAGACCGCCGATAACCAGTCGTTTCAGGTAAAGTTCCGGTGCGATTCGCAAAAAAAGATCCATGTTGAGGGCATTATGGTGAGTGATGAACGGTCGGGCTTCCGCGCCCCCTGGAATCGGTTGCATCATTGGGGTTTCTACTTCCAGAAAATCCCGCTCCAGCAGAAAATTTCGGATGGTCTGGATGATCCGGCTTCTTCTGATAAAAATCTTTCGTCCCTCGGCATTCATGAGCAGGTCAAGATACCGTTGACGGTATCGTTTTTCCGGATCTTTCAGCCCGTGAAATTTTTCCGGCAGGGGACGCATGCTTTTGCACAACAGCGTGACCGTTTCCACCAGAAGTGTCCATTCGCCGGTTTTGGTCTGAAAGATGGTGCCGGTAAGGCCGATAAAGTCGCCCATATCCAGTTGTTTGAAAAGCGTATAGGCCTCCTCCCCCAGCTTGTTTTTTTGCAGATAGGCCTGGAGCATCCCGGTGCGGTCCCGGAAGCGGATAAAGGCGGATTTCCCGAATTTGTTAATGGCCATGATTCGTCCTGCCACAGCATACCGGGGAGAAGTGTCGTCCGGAGCGGTTGAGCGGGCGGTTGTTTCCTGAAAAATTTCTGCTACGGAATGGGTCACGGCAAAAGACGCCGGAAACGGGTCGATGCCGGCGGATTCCAGAGAGCGCCTTTTTTCGCGGCGGGATTCGATAATTGTATCTGTTTTTTCCATATTGTTATTTCGTCGTTTTGGGCGCGAATCGTCCTTGTTGGTTTATCTGTCAGTTGGCTAAATTGTTAAGATTTACAGGACTTGCCCGCGGTAGTCAAGGATAAGATAAAATTTTGGAAAATTATGCGGGCGGCGGGTTGATGGCGGGCAGGGTAAGGGTAAAGCTGGTGCCCCGGCCGGGCTCACTTTCCACATCGATGCGGCCGTCGTAGGATTCCATGATGCGGTGGGCTACGGAAAGGCCCAGTCCGGTACCTTTGGCTTTGGTTGTGAAAAAAGGATTGAAAATGGAGTCGATTTCCTCCGGCGATATACCGCAGCCGGTATCCTCGATTTGAATACAGGCGAAATGTTTTTTGGCCGGATAAGCGGATACGGTTATGGTGCCGGACGCTGCATCCGTAGCCGCAATCGCATCCGCCGCGTTGAGGAGAAAGTTCCACAATATCTGGTGCAGGTATTCCGGGTCCATTTTGACCCAGATTTCCGGGGTGATTTTTTTCAGGCAAACGATTTGGATGGTTGTATCCAGTCCTTTTTCAAACAGCTCCAGAACGTCGAGGACAAGTTTATCCAGGCGGATGGTTTTGACTTTTCCTTTATGGGGTTTGGCAAAAAGCAGAAAGTTGGTCACCAGCGAGTTCATGCGTTTAATTTCCCGCTGGATAATTTTTTGCAGTCGTTCGTTATCGGTAACATGCGAAGATTTTCCATTGCTGTCCAGCATCTGGACGGCGCCGCTCAGAGCGGCCAGCGGATTTTTGATCTCATGGGCCAGACCCGCCGCCATTTCGCCGATGGCCGCCATTTTTTCTACCCGACGGACATGTTTTTTCATGGCCTCTACTTCTTTCTGGGCTTGGCGCTCCTGCTCTACCAGCAGGCCGGTTAAAAAGGCAACAGCAAAACAGGCGAGAATGGTGATGGTCATTTTGTACAAGATTTGCGGTTCACTGTAGGCGGTTACGCCAAAAATTTCAGGAATTTCAAATGGATGTAAAATGCCATAGTATTCGAGGTCAACCATCAGGCCGTACTGTATGCTGCACAGGGCGGCGATAATCATACCTCCTTTGCGAAACAGGAGAAAACAGGCACTGATGATGACGATCAGATACAGAAAAGAAAACATGCTGGAAAAGCAGCCGGTAATGTAAATAATCAGGGTGACGCTGACGGTATCGGTAATAAGCTGGAAATAACTGAAAGCGATCTTTCGTGTGTGGATAAAGGGGAATAAAAAGGCATAAAAGATGGAAAGGACGATAATACCGCTGGCCACGGCAAAGAGGAGTAAAACGGGTTCTGCAGTAGGAGCGAAGTCTTTGAGGCGGGCAAAAAAAACGGTTGATCCGAAAAGAAAAACGGCAAAAAGCGCTCGAAAGGCCATGAGGCCTTTGAGTCGACGCTGAAATTCTTTTTCCCAGGGGCCATTCGTTGCCATATGATCGGCCGGGATAAGTGAACGGGTTGTCGAAACCCTATGGGAGGCAGTGAGCGGGATGGGTCCTGTCCGCAAAGGGTTTTTTACAAGTTGCCGGCCATTTTAAAGACCGGAAGATACATGGATACCAGCAGACCGCCCACCATGCCGCCCAGAAATACCATCATCAGTGGTTCAATCGCGGAGGTCAGGGCTTCTACGGCGGCGTCCACTTCTTCCTCGTAAAAGTCGGCGATTTTTATCAGCATGGCATCCAGGGCGCCGGTTGATTCGCCTACGGCTACCATCTGGCAGACCATGGAAGGGAAAACGCCGCTTTCCATTAGCGGATCCGCCACGGTCCGGCCTTCAGTAATACCGGCCCGGACGTGATAAATGGCGTTTTCCACGACTTTATTTCCGGCGGTTTTGGCTACGATGTCGAGAGCATCCAATATTGATACCCCGCTTGTCAGCAACGTGCCCATGGTCTGGGTAAACCGGGCGACCGCTCCTTTCCGCAGTAATACGCCGACGATGGGAATTTTTAAAAAGAAATCGTCCATAACCAGTCGGCCTTTCTCGGTTTTGTAAAACCGGTTGAAAGCGACAACAAAAAGTACGATTCCCCCGATTATATAAAGAATGTTGTTTTGCATGAAGTCACTCATGTTTACCACCATCTGGGTCGGTCCGGGCAGGGCACCCCCCATGGTCGAGAACATCTCCTCAAAGACGGGGATAACAAAAACCAGAATAACAATGACGACCACAATGGCGACGACGATGGTGATGATCGGATAAGTCATGGCCCCCTTGATCTGTTTTCGGATTTTGGCGGCTTTTTCCAGATACAGGGACAGGCGCTGTAAAATCTGATCCAGGATACCGCCGGCTTCACCGGCGGCGACCATGTTCACGAAAAGACTGTCAAAATGTTTGGGATGCTGTTTCAGGGCGTCCGCCAGCGTTTGGCCGCTTTCTACAGCGTTTTTGATTGATCGCAGTACTTTTTTAAAGGTTTTGTTCTCCTCCTGTGACTCTAAAATATCAAGGCACTGGACAATGGGCAGGCCGGCGTCGATCATGGTGGAAAACTGGCGGCAGAAAATAATGATGGTTTTCTGGTCAACTCTGGGCTGCAGAAATTCAACATTTTCAAAAACATCTTTGGGTTTCTTTTTAATTTTGGTGGGAGTGATTCTGAGCCGTTGTAACTGCGCCCGAACAGCGTCTTCGTTTTGTGCGGTGATTTCTCCTTTCTGGACGGCATTGGCTTTGGTTTTGCCTTCCCAGATGTAAACCGGCATAACCCCTCCTTGTATATTCTGATGGGCGTTTTGGCAGTGATTGTCACCTTAGACAGTTATACCTTTTACCATGAAATATAGAGGATGGGAAAGCGAAAATCAAGTAATTATTGTTTCCATCAGGAAAATCGCAAGTAGATATTCCGCGAGACAATAACGGTCCCGGCAGTCTGGAAACAATAAAAAATTCTCAAGGGCCTGTTTCGGTTTCGGTAAGGGAAATGATGGCGGCCATTTGATTTTCATTTTTTCCGGTCAGCGCTTGCTAAAACACTTCAGATAGAATAGGTTACGGTAGGTTTTGCAGTTTTCCGGGTGGAATTTGATGAAAGCGGGAGACGGCGCTTTGGCGATGGCACCAAAAAAATTGACAGACGGGCTGACGGTGATAACGACACATATCAATACCGATTTTGATGCCGTGGCTTCGGTACTGGCCGCCCAGAAGTTGTATCCCGGCTCCATGGTGGTTCTGCCGGGCTCCAACGAGAAAAATCTGCGGAATTTTTTTATCAGTTCCATGGCCTATCTGTTTAATATGCGGGATATCCGGGAAGTTGATTTCGGAAGCGTCCAGCGTCTGGTGTTGGTGGATACCCGGCAGAAAAAGAGGATCGGCGATCTGGCTGCTGTTTTGAAGAATCCGGATCTGGAGATTCATGTATATGATCATCATCCGCCCAGTGAAGATGATGTGAATGCGGATGTGCTGGTGTATGAGGAAATCGGAGCGACGGTCTCCATTTTGACCGAGAAAATCCGGCAGGAAAATCTGCCGCTTTCTCCGGATGAGGCAACGGTTATGTGTCTTGGAATTTACGAGGACACTGGCGGATTTACTTTTGTTTCCACTACACCCAGAGATTTCGAAGCCGCCGGGTTTCTTCTGTCCCGTGGCGCGAATTTGACCACGGTCGCCAATATGATTTCCCGGGAATTGACCCCGGAACAGGTGGAAATTTTGAATAAAATGATCAAAAATTCCTGGCGCCGGACAATTAACGATATCGAAGTGGTCATCAGTTCTATCTCTACTACGGCCTATGTACCGGATTTTGCTTTCTTGGTGCACAAAATGCAGAAGATGGAAAATTTGACGGTTCTTTTTGCGGTGGCCGAAATGAGTGGAAAAATATATATTGTGGGTCGATCCCGGACCCGGGCGGTGGATGTGGGCAGCGTCCTGGGGCTTTTTGGGGGTGGCGGCCACGCCTATGCCGCTTCCGCCAGTACCCGGGATATGACTCTGGCCCAGGTGGAACAGGAACTGGTGGAGATTCTCTCCCGCCAGGCCCAGACAAGGGTGCGTGCCGCGGATATCATGTCCTCACCGGTTATTGCCGCAACCGCCGAGATCACTTGCCGCCAGGCCGCGGACATGCTGACCCGCTATAACATCAATACCTTGCTGATTACGGAAAAGGCCGAAGCCCGGGGAACCATCCTGGGCTTTATTTCCCGCCAGGTCATTGAAAAAGCACTATACCATCGACTGGGGGAAGCCCCGGTGAGTGATTATATGACCACGGATTTTTCCCGGGTGAGTCCGGACGATGTGTTGCTGGATGTTCAGGAGAAAATTATCGAAAACAACCAGCGCCTTTTACCGGTGGTGGCGGGGGAAAGGCTTCAAGGCGTGATCACCCGGACCGATCTGCTGAATGTCCTGGTTGCCGGCCGGAATGGAGAGATGGATCGTGAGCCCGAACCCATTGAGGGTTCGCGGTATCCCAAGACACGGAAAATTCAGAAAATTTTGCAGGAGCGGCTTTCGCAGAGGGTGTACGATATTCTTCAGACGGCCGGTCGGACAGCCGCGGAGATCGGTTGTCAGGCCTATGTGGTCGGCGGTTTTGTGCGGGATCTGTTTTTGTATCGTCATACCGAGGACGTGGATATCGTTATCGAAGGGGACGGTATTTTGTTTGCCGAAAAATTTTCCGCCGTCATGGGGGCGCGGTTTCATTATTACCGGAAATTCGGAACCGCCGTCATTACCTTGCCGGATGGGGCCAAGGTCGATGTCGCCTCCGCACGCCTGGAGTATTACCAGTTTCCGGCCGCTCTGCCGACGGTGGAAATGAGCTCTATCAAGCTGGATCTTTTTCGTCGGGATTTCACCGTTAATACCTTGGCGGTCTGTCTGAATCCGGAAAAGTTCGGTACGCTGATTGATTTTTTCTCGGCCCAGCGAGACATCAAGGAGAGAACCATCCGGGTGCTGCACAATTTGAGTTTCGTGGAGGATCCTACCCGGGTGTTTCGGGCGGTAAAGTTTGAACAGCGCTTCGGTTTTACCATCGGCCGGATGACCGCCGGTCTGATCGAAAATGCGGTCAAAAAGGATTTTTTCAAGCGTTTAAGCGGCTATCGCGTATTTGGCGAAGTTGCCCAGATACTGGAAGAGGACAATCCGGTGCCGGCCATGGAGCGTCTGGCCCAGTATAAATTGTTGCAGGCGGTTCACCCGGCCATTACCATGAATAAAAAAAAGGTGGCTGATTTAAACAGCGTGCGGGAAGTGGTTGGCTGGTACGATCTGTTGTTTTTTGAAGACAATTATACTCGCTGGGCGGTCTATTTCCTGGCGTTGATGCAGGGAGTCGAGACCGATACGGCCGCGGATATTTGTCGCCGTTTTGAGATGTCTTCCCGCTACCGGCGTCTTCTGGGACCGGAGCGCCTCCGGGCGGAGGGTATTTTGAATCGGTTGCAGCGCAGTGTCCCCGTTAAAAACAGTATCCTTTATGATTGGCTGCACGGTCTGCAAACGGAACTGGTCCTGTATATTATGGCGGTCGCCGCCAATGACGAGGTGCGTAAACACATTTCCCGGTACATTCTGCAACTGAAAGGTGTCCGTCCCTTGATTAAAGGGGCGGACCTGAAACGGATGGGCATTGCCCCCAGCCCGGTTTACAGCCGGATTCTGGCGGCAGTCCGCGACGCCCGGCTGGATGGCCGTGTTATCACCCGCAGCGACGAATTGGAGTTTGTAAAGCAATATGTTCAACAGCATTGATGTAATCCGCATTGTGGTTATGGTGCTGCCCCTGCTGTTTGCCGTTAGTGCCCATGAGGCCGCGCATGGCCTGGCCGCCTGGAAGTGGGGGGACGATACCGCGGCCCGCGCCGGCCGCATTTCCTTAAACCCCATCCGGCATCTGGACCCTGTGGGGTCGGTGATGCTGCCGCTGCTGCTGGCCATTGCCCAGGCTCCGGTGATTCTGGGCTACGCCCGCCCGGTCCCGGTCAACTTCGCCCGCTTGTCCGACAGGCGAAAGGGCACCATATGGGTTTCTCTGGCCGGGGTTCTGGCCAACCTGCTTTTTCTGGGGATTTCCGGAATCTGTTTCCGGGCTCTTTTTCTGGTCGCCCGGAGCCGGATTACGGCCGAATCCGTGGGCGCGCCGGTGTGGGAGAACCTGCTTCTGCTGCTGGCCTTCAGCGTTATTATCAATGCGGTGCTGGCGGTGTTCAATCTTATTCCTATCCCGCCCCTTGACGGCAGCCGGCTGATATCCGTGTTTCTGCCGCCGGCGGTGCAAAAACGTTTGGCATCCGTGGAGCGTTTCGGTATAATCCTGTTGCTGGTTCTGCTGGTGGTAAAACCGGAGATTGTCTTTCGTATCATTTTGTTATTTATCGCCCCACTGGTAACCTTGGCCCTGGGGCAGGACGGGGTGTCCTTTTTCATGGCCGTGGTCGGCCAATAGGAGCAGATACATGACCGAAAAGAAGCGGATTTTGAGTGGTATGCGTCCAACGGGAGCGCTGCATCTGGGTAATCTCCACGGTGCTCTGGCGCAATGGGTTCAGTTGCAGCAAGATTATGATTGTTTTTTCTTTATTGCCGACTGGCATGCCCTGACCAGCGACTATGCGGCCACGGGAAATCTTTCCCAGTATTCGCGGGAGATGGTGATCGACTGGCTCAGTGCGGGCATTGCCCCGGAAAAGAGCACCATATTTGTGCAGTCGCGGATTCAAGAACATGCCGAGCTGTTTCTGATTCTGTCCATGATCACCCCTCTGGCCTGGCTGGAGCGTAATCCGACATATAAGGATCAGATGCAGCAGCTGTCCGGCAAAGATCTGTCCACTTTCGGATTTCTCGGTTACCCCGTATTACAGGCAGCGGATATCATTATGTATAAGGCCCATTTTGTGCCGGTGGGGGAGGACCAGGTGCCCCATGTGGAGATCACCCGGGAGATCGCCCGCCGGTTTAATTATCTGTATGGCAAAGTGTTTCGCGAGCCCCAGGCCAAATTAACGCAGACACCGCGTATTCTCGGCCTGGACCGGCGCAAAATGAGCAAGAGCTACGACAACGCCATTTATCTGGGGGACCTGCCGGAAACAATTACGGAAAAAGTCGGGCGCATGATCACCGACCCGCAACGCGCCCGAAAGAACGATCCGGGAGACCCCGATGTCTGTAATGTTTTTGATTTTCACCGCTTGTACACAGACGCGGCCGAAGTGAAGGAAATTCATGAGCAATGCCGACGGGCGGGCATTGGCTGTATGGACTGCAAAAAAAAGCTGGCGGTGAATCTGGCCGCGGGGCTGGCGCCGATCCGGGAGACCCGCGCTTATTATACGGGACGGCCGCAAGAGGTAGAGGAGATCGTGGCGACCGGCACCGCCGCCGCCATCCGTGTGGCGGAACGCACCATGGCCGAGGTGCGGGCAGCCATTACCATCTAACCGACCGTTTTTTGCTTTCCGGGGCAGACCTGGTATGCAGCAGAATTTCGAGAAATATACCATCAAGACGGAAATATTTGAAGGTCCCATGGACCTGCTGGTACATCTGATTAAAAAGAACGAGGTCAGTATTTACGATATTCCCATTTCCGATATTACCCGGCAGTTTTTGGAGTATGTCGAATGGATGAAGTTGCTGAATATCGACTTTGCCGGCGATTTTCTTTACATGGCGGCCATTTTGACCAACATCAAGTCGCGCACTCTTCTGCCGGTTCACAGCGGCGATGATGACGATGCCGAGGATCCGCGCCGGGAATTGACAGCGGCTTTGGAAGAGTATCTTAAAATCAAATCGGCCGCCGAGGACCTGAGCACCCGGGAAATCCTCAACGAAGATACCTTTGTCCGCACTGCCGGTAAAAAAAAGGAGGCCTTCGAAGCCGAAGATCAAATGATTGAGGTGGGGCTGTTTGAACTGATCGACGCCTTTCAGAAAATTCTTGATAAAGTTCCCGCTTCGGCACATATTCTGTTTTCGGCTGATGAGATTTCCGTTAAAGACAAAATTTCCGAGATTGTCGATGTTCTGGAAGTTCACCGCTCAATAACCTTTCAGGAGTTGTTTTCCGAAACCGTAACCAAAAGGGAGATTATCGCTACTTTCCTGGCCCTGCTGGAGATGGTCAAACTGGAATTGATCGAAGTCCGGCAGCACCGGGAAAGCGGCATTATCCGGTTGTTTTATTTATGACAAACAGGAATTTGACCAATATTATTGAAAGCCTGCTTTTCGTTTCGGATTCTCCGCTGGACCTCAAGGCCATTCGAAAGGTGATCCCCGAGGCTGATTCACGGGACATCCGTCAGGCGCTGCAGGACCTGATGGAAACCCATAATTTCCGGGAGGGCGGATTCTGGTTGTGCGAAGTGGCCGGAGGCTTTCAGTTCCGCACCCGGCCGGAATACAAGGAGTATGTCAAGCGTCTGGTGCAGCCGTCTCCGGTTCGTCTCAGTAAAGCCGCTTTGGAAACGTTGGCCATTATCGCCTATCACCAGCCCATTATCCGGAGTGATATCGAGCATATCCGGGGCGTGGATTCCGGGGCCATTGTCCGCAGCCTGCTGGAGCGCAAACTGATCCGTATCCTGGGCAAAAAGGAAATTCCCGGCCGCCCTCTGATTTACGGCACCACCAAACGGTTTCTGGAAGTTTTCAACCTTCGGAGTCTCAGTGACATGCCCAGCCTGAAAGAGATCGAAGCCTTTGGCAGCGGCCTGGTGGCGGCAGAAGAAGCCGCCGTAGCTGCCCCGGAGTCGGAAGCCGACGGTAAAACGACGGAAGAAGGACAACTTGCGCAGGTGCCGGAAGCAGTTGCGGAAGGGGAAGTTCCGGACACGGAAGACGAAGCAGCAGCGGAAGGTTCTACGAAGGCTGCCGCCGCCTCTGCGTCTGTTCCGGAATACCATGAAAAGTCTCCGGATTTTTCTGCGGAGACCGGCCCGGAAGTGGCCACAGACGCGGAAGAAAAGGGGGAGGAAAATGGGGCTTGACGGCTGCGATAAAATCTGGTTGAATTATTTCTGCAATCCGTTTGCTCCGGGTTGCTCTCGACAGTGGGGCGGTTAACTCAGCGGGAGAGTGCTACCTTCACACGGTAGAAGTCACTGGTTCAAATCCAGTATCGCCC
>CAZWCS010000057.1:0-25755 GCA_964632805.1 uncultured Desulfobacterales bacterium | reverse complement strand
AATTGCTGAAAAAGTCTCCTGGCAACCCGGAAATACTGGGATATATGGCAGTGGTCATGTTAAATCAAAATAACCTTCAAAAAGCGGACAAACTGGCCCAACAAGCGGTTAAAGCAGACGAAGATAATGCCGACAACTGGTTTGTTTACGGCGTTGTTTTACAAAAACAAAAAAAACACAAAGAAGCCCGCCAAGCCTATCAGAAAGTGCTTGCGCTCGACAGCGACCACACCCATGCGATGAACAACCTTGGCGTATTGGCAACGTTTAAAAATAATGCAAAAGAAGCTGTCAGATGGTTTGAAAACGCTTTAGCGGCCGATCCTTTTAACCAGGAAGCACAATACAATCTGGGCCGGACCTTGGTGATTTCAAAAACAAATTACAAAAAGGGGGTAAAAATGCTTGTTCAAGTCGGCAAAAGACCGGGGCCGGTTGGAGAGCGGGCCAGAGATTTCATCGGCGATCTCGAAAGGATTGCCGCCGGCGAGGACCCTGGCTGGAAAAATACAAACAACACGATGACATCCTCTCCCCTGTAAATTTTTGCTGATCTTCCATTTTTAAAAAAGTGAGGAGAAAAAATGAAAAACAAGCATGCCTCCGGCTTTTCTGGCGCTAGCATACATATCCTTCTTTTGCTATTATTGACAATTCTGGTTGTGAATACAAAGGCAGTGTGGGCGGAAGACAGCGGCCATAATTTGCAGCCCAAAACCAGTGTCAGTGAGGAAAAAAGCGGTCAGGTTCTGAAAAAAGAGATCAGTAAAGAGGTAGGCAGTACTTATGAAAAAACTCTTTCTGATGGCCCCGGCGGGCATGTCAATATGGGAGTAAAGACAGGAGCTAGCGGGGAAGGCACGACAACATTTGGACCTGATGGCGCTGGAGTTACTGCTGAAGGGCGTGCCGGTATTAAAGCGGAACTAGAAGCAATTTCCGAAGAATATACTGCCGGAAATGAATATGTTCAAGGGTCCGCTCAATTTCAAGGAAAGGTTGAAGCGCTTTTGGGCGCAGAAGGTGCAGTCAATGCTTATATCGACAAGACGGGGATTTCGATAAGCGCCGAAGCACGGGCTGGTGCCTATGTCAGCGCCCGCGCCGAGGCGACTTTCGGCGCAAGTGTTTTCGGTGTGCAGGCCAACGTAACCGTTTACGGAGAAGCGCATGCCGGAATTGTGGCCGAAGGGAAAGCCAATGTAACAATCGGTTTTGACGGCAAAGTTAAGTTCGAACTCGGTGCCGGCGTTTCTTTCGGAGTCGGGGCCTCCGTGGGAATGGCTTTCGACATTGATGCGTGGGCATTAATAGAACAATTAGACGGGGTGGACAATTTTGAACAACTCTTTGAATGGATAGAAAATTTTGTTGCTGACCCGCGTCAGACCATAGATGATCTGATCGAACAGGGAGTTGATTATTTGAAAGACAAGACCTATGACTATGTCCAGGATTTTGTGCAGAAACAATTAGAAGACATCAACAAAATTCCAAGATTGATTGAAGTCCCATTTTTGATCGGTGAAGGAATCGAATACGGAGATCGCTTTTTCCGATACGGCAACTGGTATGGCCCGGGATGGTCAGGCGGATCGGAAGGGACGACAGGCGATAAGCCGCCGGTGGATGAACTGGATGCCATTTGCATGCGTCATGATTTTGCCTATTTGATTGCCGAACAACAGGGAGAAATTTATGGCCCCCGAGAAGAGGCCCGATTGAAGGCGATCGCTGATGCCGTTGCCGCCAGAGAAGCAAGCAAACTGGACCCTGATCCTTCCAAATGGCACCCGCCGGCGGCCGATCCTGACAAGGCCCGACGGTACAGGGATCGCATGGAACGCCTTTTCGGTGATTACACATCGCCTGTTCGGGATTCGTATGGCCGCATTCTCAATATTTCTGACTGGATTTTATCTCCAATAGAAAATTACTACCTCAATTATTCATCAAATCGATTGACACCCTCACAACTGACGCTTTACGTCAATACCCTTGTGAACAACTGGTATAGAAATCATCCGGAAGCCGGGGAAAACCCATACAAAGACGATGTAAATCTCTACAAAGGCGAAGTGAACCCCTACAAAGGCGAGATGAACCCCTACAAAGGCGAGATGAACCCCTACAAAGGCGAGGTGAACCCCTACAAAGGCGAGGTGAACCCCTACAAGAACTGAAGGGGTTGGCGTTGGTGTTGGAACGGGCAAAATCGGCTTTTTTTGCTTTTAGCAATTATTAGTTCAAAAGTTCGAAAAGGACAAATGACATGGAAAAAAAAGAAAATCAATTAATCCCTTTTTTATACCAGTTCATATTTCTGCTATTGTTTCTTTTTGCCGCTTCCCCGGCCGCCGGCGCGAATGCCGAACTGCAACGGTTCGTTCAAACATTTCATAACCTGTCGATATCGGATGCCAATTCCGCTATCGAAGTGTGGGGATCACTTGATACAAGGGAAAAATGGCAGGAACATGCGGGCGTTGTACTGGGTGATCCGCTTCGGTCCCGCACTTTTTTTGTACCAGCCGTATTTTTTCCCAAACCGGCTCCTAAGCATTTGTGTTTTGTTGCCTGCTATAATCCATGGTTCAACGCTCTTTTAACGCTGAAAGTAGAACGCAATAACGGGGCGCTGCAAATTACGGATTTTGATCTGATCATGCCGGAAAGGACATCAGCGCTGTCCGGCCTTGCAGCGGATCAGCTATCTGCAGTTCTTTCTGAGCGTGTAAGAAAAGCGCAAAAAGCATTTATTAAAACACAAGACACATGGATGGGAAAAAATATAACAAATGACAGGTCTAATGAGTGGCGCTGGTTAAAGGAAAACTTAAATTATACAATCAGTGAAATACGCAGTGCGCTCTCCTGGGAAGGAGACCCGGCAAAAAAAGCGCTTCGCACGTCCTTTGCGCAAGTGGTGTCTGCTTTGAAAAGTAAAGAAGGCGGAAACGAAGTGGGACTCGGACTTTCGCAAACCCAACCGACACAATGGCGAAACACGCTGAATCCGGTATTGGTTGATGAATCTGGTGATTTTCCGGTTATTGTTCTGGCCGCCAAAGCCCATCCTTTGTTATATCTTTGGCTAAAGATCCATCCAGGCTCGAAAAAACCTGTTATCAAAGAACATGTTTTAGATATCGGGTCATCTGCCGCGATATACTGACCATTGGAAATGCTTTATTGATCCGCTGTTCATATTAAGAATAATGGAAACCGAAAATCGGCAAAAAAACCATTAACAATTGATCCAATGAAAGGAAATTATATGAGAAGACAATTTCCAATTGCAATAATTGCAGCCGTTATATCGGTTTTTGTCATGTCATCCTGTGTCAAGCAGCCGGTTCAATATTCAACGCCTGCCACTATAATACCAGTCAATCATCAAAATTTTCAGGATGAAGTAATAGCCTTTCCCGGCGCTGTAGTGGTAATTTTTCATAACAGTGAGTTCTGGCAATCCGTTGATATGAACAAACGAATCCATTGGCTGGCGACAAAATTTAACGGGGAAGCCAAATTTGCCAAATTTGAATGGCAGCTGTGGGACGATCCCAGCCGATTTGATCTGGAAATGCTGCCGACGGTAATCTTGTATCGAAATGGCCATGAAATTGACCGTATCAAGGGAATTCCTCCCGGTGAGAAAGAACGGCAGAAGTGGAATAACGATCTTGAACTATGGTTTCTGTCCAATGCCCTGCAACTCAAAAATGATTCGTATGCAGGGGATTTTAGTTATTTTTTTGGAAATTCCCATACACTGAAAATTGAAAACCGTTAGTATCGGCCAGAATCGGAGCAGACAACGCTTGGAAAACGAAACAAAAGTCCAATTCAACAAAAAATTGTTCAAAGCCTTTCAGGCAAAAGGAATCAAAATCGGCGCGATTCCGGACCTTGAAACCACATTAATATCCGATCATTTAATTGAACAAGGCCTTGTTGACCCGGCACTTGCCAATAGCGTGCTTGAGGAGGTGACCGGTACGCAGGGCCTTGATCCGTCGTTCGTCTCCTTTGAAGCCAAATTCATCGAACACATAACGATTTTGCTTCCCGGTTTTGTGGCACGAGAGGAGACCGTATTTCCGGTCAAACACGAAAACGAATATATCCATATGGTCATGGCCGTTCCTCAGGATCGCCGATGCATTGAACGACTGGCCTCGGTAACCGGTTCCCGTATTAAACCCTATTGCTGCAATGGACCGGCCATTATTGCGGCCATTGACAAGTACTATAATGGACGCATGGATGTGCCTGAACCGCTGGCCGAAAAACCGGAAATACTGATTGAAAAAGCACTGCAATCGGCCAACCGCCTGAAAACCAATCGGGCCGGAAAAATTGATTTTGTTAACGATGTGCATCTTATCCGCTTGTTTCAGCATGTGATGAACAAATTGGTCCAAAATGGTGCCAGCGATCTGCATTTGGAACCAAGGGAAAACGACCTTCGAATTCGTTACCGCAAGGACGGTGTCATGCAAACCGCCTTCGAACTGCCTTCCATTTTCAAAGCAGGTTTCCTGCAACGGCTGAAAATGCTGGCCGGAATGGAGATGGATAATGCGGACATGCCCCAAGATGGCAGCATCCGTTTCGGGTTGGTCAAGGATCGTGCTGTAGATATCCGCGTCTCCAGTTTGCCGTCCTTATATGGTGAAACAATCGTGATGCGTGTATTGGAAAGAAACAGAAAACAACTTCTCCTTAAAGACCTTGGCATGAAAGCCAGAGAAGCCGACTTACTGGAAAAGGCCATGGGGAATTCCACAGGCTTGATTCTGGTCACCGGCCCGACGGGAAGCGGTAAAACCACAACCCTTTATGCCATTCTGAACGCTTTAAACAGTGTGCATGTGAATATCGTCACCGCGGAAGATCCTGTCGAATACAGCCTGGAAGGGCTTACCCAGGTCAACTGTAATGCGGAAATCGGATTGACCTTTGATGAAACGTTACGCACATTTATGCGCCAGGATCCCGATATTATTATGGTCGGTGAAATACGGGACCTGCAGACCGCCGACATCGCCCTCAAAGCGGCCATGACCGGCCACCTGGTCTTGAGCACGCTGCATACCAACGATGCTCCCGGAACGATCAATCGCTTGATCAATATGGGGATTCCTCCCTACCTGGTGACATCGACGCAAATGACTGTTATCGCCCAACGGCTCGTGAGACGGTTATGCGAGAAATGCAAGCAGGAATTCGAACCGGAAACAGGTATTCTGAAAGCCATTAACATGGATAATAAAGAAATGACATTTTTTATGCCGATGGGCTGTGAAGCATGTTCCGGAACCGGTTACAACGGGCGATTGGGAATCTATGAATTGATGCAGGTCAACGAACGAACTGGTGCTTTGATATTAAATAAAGCGCCGGCCCAAGCGATCAAGGATGCCGCCATAGCCGACGGTATGGAAACTTTGCGGGAGGCGGCCCTTGGCAAACTGGCAGAGGGTGTGACAACCATCGAGGAAGTTTTCAGGGTGACCATGGACAACTAGCCCGAAGTGCACTTAACTGTTTACAAGCCGGATGGTGGATATGGATACAGGATTGATAAAATTGACAGGATTCATTTTGTTTTTTTCGGGCGCATGTCTCTGGGTCTATCAAATGCTCTCCAGAACCGGTGCCGCGATAGGTTTAAAAGATGAGGATGATTTTATCCTTTCGGAAGAATCCCGTTTTGTGATGATGTTCAAGCCATTTTACCAGATCCTGATTCCGATGATTGAAAGGGTTCCGCTATCAAACTATAAAACGAGGATAAAAAAGTATATCGTTACGTCCGGCATGGAAAGACAGATCAGTCCCGATGATATGATCGGTTTCCAGATAACCATGATGCTTTTATTTCTTAGCATGGGTCTGGTTCTTTTCGATAGTTATCCCCTGTTACTTTTATCTGCTCTCCTTGGCGTGGGCTACCCCTACCTCTGGCTTTATGAAAAGAAAAAACAGCGCCAGGAAGAGATCCGCTTGAGCATGCCCGATGTGGTGGACATCCTTTCTTTATCCGTAGATGCCGGCCTGGCGTTTAATATTGCAGTCCAAAGGGTTTGTGAAATTTATCGCAATGATAATGACCCCTTTGTCGTTGAGCTCTATTTAATGGATAAAAACATCAAATTCGGCCGTTCCCGAAACGAGTCGCTGAAAATAATGGCGGAGCGGGTGGATCTAATGGAATTGGATTCTTTTACGTCGACCTTGATCCAGGCCGAAAATATGGGTGCAAGCATCTCCTCCGTATTGCGGTTTCAAGCCGGCCGGATGCGTTCCGAAAGATTTATGAAGGCGGAAAAGCTCGGCGCCCAGGCTTCTCAAAAACTTTTGCTGCCGATGATGATTTTTATATTTCCTGTTATATTTATCGTTATATTCGGCCCTTATCTGATCCAGTTCATTATGAAATAAATTTTTATAAAAATATCCGGATGGTGATGACGATAAATATTGAAATATTGCAGAACGGTCAATTGATAGAAAGCAGGCCTCTTGCGGACGGAACTTATAGCATAGGCCGGGACTCATCGGCCGATATTGTTTTAGAAAGCAAAACGGTATCAAAAAATCATGCCACGCTGGTCATCAACAAGGATTCATTTCGTGTTGTCGACAACGGCAGTGCCAATGGCATTTATTGCCGGGGAGAAAAAATATCTGAGAAATCGTTTACAAACAATTTTCAAATTGAGTTGGAACCATTTGTAATTCGGACAGCGGTAAAAGACCGACCCGCTTCCCCCGGAAAAAAAGAGCTTCTGCCCGGCGCCATCGGTTTTTTTATTAACCGGAATATAAAAATCATTTTTTGCACCGTCGTTGCGCTATCAATACTTTTGAGCCTGTTAATTCTTTATTTCCCCCTGAAAAACAGCGCGGAATCCATTTATCAACAGGAGCGTCTGGATAAAGGCATTATTTTAAGCAGGTTTCTGGGTGAAATGAACCGTCCCTTTCTGGAATCTGAGGAACATACTCTGATCCGGACGTCACCGGTTTTAAAAGAAGATGGCGTTGTCTACGCCTTTGTGGTGGACCAGCATGGCCGGATCATAGCACCTCATGAGCAGCAGGGGGATTTTTTCAACTGGGCAGGACTTCCCCGGGCGTTAAAAGACAAGCGATCAAAAATTGAAAAAGGACCAAACGGGAAAACGCTTATTTTCAATCCCATAGCACATCAGGATCGCATGCTGGGCGCAGCCATCATCGGTTTTGCAGCGAACAACGCCGAGTCGTCACGGGAGGCCGGGATCAGCGGTACAACGATTCTTTTACTTCTGATACTTCTTGGTTTATCCATCAGCATCTCTAATCTTCTGACGAAAACTTTCTTAAGCCCGCTTAAGCGGTTTTCCGAAGAGGTCGAGGTTGCCATCAAGGAAGGACGGGACCATGTCGAACTTCAGGCCCCTTATGAAGAACTTGACAATCTTAAGCGCATTGTCAATCGTCTTCTTCTCCGGCAAAGCGCCGGTGCGCGCCTGTATAAACATGAGCCCGTCAGCGCTGAGGCCGCCGTAATTGCAAAGCCCTCGGTTCCGGATACCGATTCTGTCCCGGCAGAAAAAGGTGCTTCGGCACAAAATCATCAGCCGATCATCGATGAAGATTTGGACGCCCTTGTCAATCCCTGGTGTATTGTATCTACCGAAGACTATACCCTGATGCGATTTTCAGCCACGTTCACCACCGACCTGGGCTTGAAGGAGTGTCAGGAAGGAAAGCATATTATTGAAGTGTTTGACAGTAATATGATCGTGAGCGTAACGCAAATTATTGAAGATCCTGCTCATAAAAAACTGGAAATAGAAGCTTCCGGGAAAAGATATCAGATTTCCCGGACAAACCAACCCCCGGATACAACAACAGTCTTAATTGTTTTTGAGGAAACAGGATGATGACCGGCAAATCTGAATCCGAGGCGGCCGCTTTGTTCACCCTGACGGTTTTAAAGGGACGGAACACAGGGAAATCCGTTGACCTGGAAGCAAACCGGGAATATGTCATTGGACGTTCCGAGGAATGTGATATATGTATCGACCCTTCCGATAAAATGGTTTCGCGCAAACACGTGCTGCTGAAGGTCGAAACGAACAATATTATTCTGGAAAATCTGAGTCGGACAAATCCGGTGCAGGTAAAGGGAAAGCCGGTGACCCGTCTGCCCCTGAAGCCCAAAAATAAATTCCAGTTAGGGGAAACCGTTTTTATTTTACAAACGCCGGCGGCAGCATCTACGTCATTTAAACCTGACAAAAAAATGCTGGTGGTGGCAGGATTAATCACCTTGAGTATGCTTCTTCTGGTGATCTTGCTTACCGGGAAAAAAGATTCCGGGCACCAACCGCTCTCTGTTACCCGGCCGGCTCCAGGCGATTCGAACTTGTCACAATCGCCCTCCGCTGATAATGATTCTGATATATCGAATATTTCCGGAATGAATGTTTCAGCCAGAGACAGAGAAAAGGCCGGCCAGCATTTTCGTCAGGGCCTGTTCTTTTACGATACCGGCAACATCCTAAGGGCTGTCGATGAATGGGAACGCGCTTTAAGTCTGAATCCGGAACATGCTGACGCCCGGCTCTGGTTTTTGAAAGCCGAAAGGGAGCTGGAAGAAGCGGTCAAAGACCATTATCAAAAAGCCATCATTCATCACAAATACATGCGTTATGACCAGGCTTTGTATGAATTTAAAATGGTAGTCGAGCTTTCCAGAAACAAAAACAGCGATCAATACAAAAGTGCACTAAGGTATATCGATGAGCTTAGAAACAGGTAATTCCTTCTTAAAATTAAAAATTTTTGAAAATGCCGAATCTTTTTTTGAATGGCAATGCCCGCCGGATCAAGAAACGATCATCGGCCGCAACGCACAATGCGACCTTGTATTAAAAAGCATGCGAACCTCCAAAAGGCATTGCCGGATTTATTTTCAGCATCCTTATTGGCATATTGAGGATCTGGGCAGTCAAAACGGAACCGGCCTAAACGGCTCCAAAATCAAAACAGAGATAGTAAAAGACGGGGATACCGTCCAGATTGGTGACTACCGGATAGAAGTCGAATGGAAACCCGTTCAGACTGCCGCGCCGGCAGCGGAAGAAGAGGATGATGACCGGACTGTAGTGATCGGAAGGGCGGCAGCGAAAAGCCATGAAGACCGGACAATCGTCAGACCTTCTTCTCTTCCTGTGGACGCTGTCGGAAACAGCCAATTAAACAAAATCATATCTTTTCTAAAAGAACGCAAACTCGTCGTCGTCCTGGGGGGAATACTGATATTCTTTCTGGCGATCCTCATCATAATACCAGGTTCAGAACAAGACGAAGTAAACATCCAGGATCATCAACCTGCAAGCGCTGAATCGGACCCGTCGAAAGCAGTTCACGATATGGAGACCCAGAACCGGATCAACAATTATCTTCAAAGCGGCCGGGAGCATTTCGAGACAGGCAATTACAGCCAGGCGCTGGTACGCATTCAGGCTGTTCTGGAAATTGATCCCCAAAATCAGTCCGCCCGGTCTTACCTTGAACAAATTCGGCAAAAAATGGCTGAAGCGGAAAAAAGACGCCGTCAGGCACTCGAAGAAGAACGAAAAAAAAAGGAACGCGTTAAAGTCATAACTTCGCGGACCCGGGAGGCTATAGCAGCTGATGATTTGCAAAAGGCACAGGAAATAATTGCCGAGGCGGTTTTTCTGGCACCGAAGAACCCCGAGGTGGTAAAGCTGCAATCGGATATCGAAAAGGCAATCCAAGACGAACGATTAACCCGGCAAGAGGAGGCGCAGCAAAGAGCTGAAAAAATGGCGAAGTTGAAACAACATTTCGATCGGGGACAGCAGCATTATGACCGGGGGAATTATCATGAGGCCCTTAAAGAGTGGCAAGCAGTCCTTGCCTTGAATATAGAAACCACGGAAACCGAACATATCAGACACGCCATTGTTCATCTCAGGAAGCTTCTGGAGAAAGACTTGGAAAAAGATTATGAAAAAGCGCTGAAACTTCGTGCGTCCAACGATTTAACCGGGGCGATAAGCGTTCTGCAAAAGGTAGTGCGGGTATCACCGGAATACCGGGATACGCAACAGATTATGAACGAACTGCTTTCGAAGGTGGAACAGAAGGCCAGACGGTTATATCAGGAAGGACTGGTCTATGAAGGGCTTGGACAGCATCAAAGGGCGGTTGAAAAATGGCGTCAAGTGTTAAAAGAAATGCCGCTTACGGAAAACGAGTACCATCAAAAGGCATTGGAAAAGCTGCAATAGTTCTTAATATAAACGTTTTCAGCACTTTAAATACAAAACCATACGTTATATCAGCCAAACGGAAAAACCATGGATAACAGTCAACTCCTGATCAAAAATGCGCTGGGCGACAAGTATGAGATCAGGGATATGATTCAGTCCGGGGGGATGGGAAAAATATTTCTTGGTATTCACAGGGCCCTGGGAAGAAAAGTCGCTATTAAGATTATCCACCAGGAGCTGGTGAAAGATGAACATTTCAAAGAGCGGTTTTATCGCGAGGCCAAACTTGCGGCAAGCCTTGATCATCCGGGCATTATCGATATCTATGATTTCGGCAGCAACGATAATTTTGATTATATCATAATGCCTTTTATTGATGGAAAAACCTTCCAGGAGCGCCTTAATCGGGAGGGAGCGTTTGCGGTTTCCGAAGCTATCGGCCTGATGATTCAGATTGCCGAAGCATTGTATTACGCCCACCAGCACAATGTATATCACCGGGACATTAAACCCTCCAACATTATGTTCGACAACCAGGGCAGGGTCATCCTTGCTGATTTTGGCATTTCCAAAGAAGTCGGGGATACTGATCTGACAGCGACCAATACAGTTCTTGGCTCACCCCGCTACATGAGCCCGGAGCAGATCAAGGGGGAAACCATTGACGCACGGAGTGATCTCTACAGCCTCGGGCTGGTGTTTTATGAGATGCTAACCGGAAAGCATCCGCTCCATGGAAAAGAAACCACGGCCATCTATTATGCCCAGGCCCATGTAATCCCTGCCAGACCAAAGTCCATTGTATCGGATATTCCCAGCCCGCTTGACAGTATTATCATGCGTCTTCTGGAGAAAAATCCTGAAAAACGTTATGCCGACGGCGGAGAACTCCTCAAGGACCTCTGCGACTATAAAAATGGAAAATTAGGGCCATCTGAAGAAATCAACGACGCCACGATCGTTGGCAACATCCCAATTGATCACGACGGCGCCACGATTGTCGATGACGGCACCCTCTTGGCTCCTTTCCGAAAACCACGGCCGGAACCGGCGTCCCCGGCCGAATCGGCAGCTTCACAAAAGCGGGGCCAGATCATCAATTTCATTCAATCAAAGAAAAAAAAGTTGATCATCACCGGCATCCCCCTTGCACTCGTACTGTGCTTTGTAGTGGTTTTCCTGACGGGCAGATCTTCTAAAGAAGAAACAGGCAGTCTGCTTAAAAATGAGGCATCCGTGCCGCTTGCCACCCAGGCGGACAAACCGGCAGAAAAGCCGCCTGTCACCGGATCGGCCGCTTCTGTCGCGAATGATAGCGCTCCACAACAACAGGATAACCTTTTTTCCGGCCAGCAAGATATCCCGACGGACGTTCTGCTTGAGAAACTTTTGGCCATCGGAAATGGCAAAACAACGGATATATTTACCATCTGGACAGATGAAGAGCGATATCAAATCGGCCAGCCCATGCGGTTTTTCTTTAAGGCCAAAGAACCCTGCTATGCCTTGATCTTTACATATACGACCGACGATCAATTGATCCAGATCTTCCCCAATCATTACCAGCCGAGCCAGTTTGTCCAGCCCCACCGTCAATATGAAATACCTGACGAGCACATGGCGTTTGATCTCAAGGTTACCGGACCGGCCGGGACAGATACCGTTATCGCTCTGGTATCCGACCGGCCTTTTGATCTGCTTGAATTCACTTTTGGTAAAAGCAACCCTTTTGTGTTGCTGGACGCCCAGGAATCTTCTAAACTGTCCCATATATTTAAAAAGATCGAATCTCTGCAAAACGTGGCAATTTATAACAAAACAACCACCTATGAAATCGAGTAAAAGGATACACCGATAAAACTGTTCCGGTAAATTTTTCCGGAAACAAGCCGGAAAAGACAAGGGGATCAATAATGAAAAAGCGCCTTTTTTTGATTATGGTCTTAATGGTTTCTTTTTCTGCGGCCAACACTTTTGCCGCAACGACGAAAGTGCTGATTAACGTTGTCCAGGAACAGGGGGACGCAAGCAGTGCCGCCTTGATTAAAGAAACAGAAATGATGATGGCCAAGGGACTGCTGAGTAAAAAGTTTGACATCATGACATCCGATGATTTTTCTGCCAGGAAAGGGTTTACCAGGGAAGACGTAGACATCGCCCGTTCAGGCAGTATCCCCGAGCTTCGCAGGGTGGCCGGCTTTAATGACGCCGCCTATATTTTCAGCGCCAAAACCGTCACCACGGTCAGTCAGGAAGAAGTGCTAAACATGAAAATGAACAAGGCGACGACCTCTGTTGCCTGGCGGATTGTCAGAACATCCGACGGCGGAACCATTGATATGGGCAGTGCTTCCTTTCCCAGTTCCGCCCGGTCCCCCGGAGAGGCGACGGCATCCACATTTCGCAGAATGTCAGACGAAATGACACGGATCGTTTCAAAAAAACTGCCGACCAAACTTCCGGCCAAGAGGGCCGAAGAACTGTCCGTCTACAGGACTTCATTGGTCTTTAAACCGGAACCGGCGGCGACTTCCCCCTCGATGGTGGTCGCGCAGGCGTCCGGGCAGACGTCCGGGCAGACGCCTTCAAAGTCGTCTTCCCTTCCGTCTGAAGGCCCAGAAATCGTTATTTTAAATCCCCCCGCTACGCGGGGTTTTATACCGGTTGCCAGGGAAAAAGAGCTGGACATCGAAGGTATGGCCGTGGACCCTCTGGGGATCAGCGAGGTTCGTATCAATGGTGAAAGAGTCGCCTTTGACCAGGAAGGAAAGTTTACACACCGGCTCAATTTGAAATCGAATCAGGATCATGTTTTGATTATGGCCGTAAATACGGTCGGGAAAATGGCTTCTAAAAATTTACCCCTGGACCGACAGGAGGACAAGCAAGCGCCCGAACTTGTCGTTCTGCGACCGGAAGTGAGCAGAGGGTTTCAGATCGCGCTCGCCCCTGAAGAAAAACAGACCATTGTCGAGGGCATCGTCAAGGATAGTAGTGATATTTTGTTTGTTCGCGTTAATGATCAAAAGGTTGCAATCTCAGAGACCGGCCATTTTTTGCAAAAGCTGAAAGTGGATGATTCGGTCGGAAAAATTTCCATTCAAGCGGCCGATGTCCACGGTAACATAACCAGAAAAGCCTTTGAAATAGCCAGGGGAGACGGCGCCTGGACCCGTTCCTCTTCGGCCGCTGCGGGTCTTCCCTCCGGTTCCACCGGGAAACCGGTCTTGTGGGGATTGGCGATCGGGGTATCCAAATACAACAGCTCTTCCATTAATTTGAAATATGCGCATCAGGATGCCCTTCACCTCGAAAAATTTTTCAAAGCCCAGGAAGGCGAATCTTTCTCCGAAGTTCATTTTAAAACGCTCGTCAATGAAGAAGTCACCAGAAACACCATTATAGAGGCCATAACCCGGCACCTGGGTCAGGCCGCGCCCAACGACGTCATTTTCATCTTTGTGGCCGGCCACGGCACCCAGCATCGCCAGTCCGGATCCTACTATTTCATGCCCTCGAATTCGGATTTCGATAATCTTCTGGCTACGGGCTTGCGAATGTCCGACTTTGAGGAATCGGTAAAAATCCTGTCCAACAACGTGAACAAGATAATCGTCGCCATGGACACCTGCCATTCCGGTGCCATGAAAGTGGGTATGCGAAGCGTGGGCGGGGGGGAAGACCTGGCCGGCGCCATCAACGCAGCCAGCGGCTTGTATATCCTGTCCGCCTCCAAGGCGGGAGAAGCGTCTCTGGAGTCTGAAGAGTTTACACTGGACCCCGATTTTACCGGCCATGGCGCCTTTACTTATGCCCTGGTAAAGGCCATGCGCGGCCAGGCGGATTATGACAAGGACGAGTACGTCTCCGTAAATGAAATGTTCCAATTCGTGGCCCGGCAAGTGCCGCGACTGACCAACGGCAAGCAGCATCCATATTTTCGTATGCAGGGGACCGATCTGCCTTTGGTAAAAGTAAACTGAAACGAAGATAACCGCAAAATTTTTGAAGGAATCGTTTATGAATATCAAACAATTTCGCTCTAAGGTATGCAAGCTTTTGACGGGGCTGCTGGTTTTCGGGTTGGCCGCATGTGCGCCCAACGTGAAATATACGAGTCCGCCGCCTCCCATCGGCCCCGCGGGAGAACCAATTGATTGGGGCCGAATACCCGATCCCCCGGAAAAGCGTGACTTGGCGGCTATTGCCGGGTTCGAGAACAAAAGCACCTATTCCGCCGACCGGCTCTGGGACACTTCCGGTCAGTTCCTGGCGGCTCACCTTCTCCGGACGGGTTATTTCCGGGTTGTGGAATGGGAAAAAATGAAACGCCTGTTTGACTGGGACACCCTGAGCCAGGCGGATATTATCAAAAGTCCGGAAAACATGAAAAAAGCCAGGCGGATCCTTTTGTGCGAATATTTTGTTTCCGGTGCCATTACCCGCTTTAACGTTCATACCCACTCCCAGGTCAGCGCCATGTCCAAGGCCAGAACGATTGACACCACGGTCAGAGTCGATCTCCTGCTCCAGAACGCCCAGACCGGTGAATACATGGCCACCGGGCAGGGAGAGCATACGGTCAGGCAAACCTTCAGCGGCGATTTGTCCGGCGGCCAGGTGGGATCCTGGGACAGCAGCGCCGGCGATGACGCCCTGGATACGGCCATAGGCAAGGCGCTTGTACAACTGATATCAACCTTTCACAGAACAAGCGGACAGTCCCCGCGTCCCGTGCCCCGGGCCGGACAGGATGGAAGCGGCGTGGTTGTTCAATAATGCCGGTAAAAAGCCCATGAAACCATTACGATATTATGTTGTGGGGGGGATGGCCTCTCTGCTGTTGTTGGCGGGGCTTGCAACCGCAGATTCCCAGTCCAAAAAAGACCGGGAATTCTGGGAAGTCCACCCGCAGTTTGCGCAATATGCACCCGGCGTCATCGCTGTCTTGCCCATGGATAATTTTTCACTGGAACCGGAGTTGGAAACGGTGCTTTACCATGCGGTTTACCAGAGACTGCAAGCACAAGGATACCGGCGAGTATCCGTGGAAAGAGTGCAAAGCGTCATGGATGATCTCGGCATTCAGACACCGGGGCAGCTTCAGGGGATCAGTTTAAAACGACTGGGTGAAAAGCTGAACGCCGACGCCGTTTTGCTGGGCCAGGTGGATCAGGCGGCCTCGATACACAAGGTAACCTTTGATGCCGTGGTGGTTTCCTGTTCTCTCAAGCTGCTCCACTGTAAGAGCGGTAAAATGCTCTGGCGCAGCGAACAGTGGCGGACGGCACACCGGCAATGGCAGCTGGATCCTTTTAACGCCATTATCAATATAATGGCCCATTCTTCCGCCTCCCGTTCGGACAGGATCGCCTGGCTGGTACAGGAAATGATGAAGACCCTGCCCAGGGGGCGCGTGATCATTGAAGAAGACAATCTGCTGCAGCAGGCAACCGAAATCAAAATTATAAACGAGTAATTTTTATTTTATTCTCTAACACTTTCAAAAAGGAGGTTTACATGGTGGGGACTCGTGGAATGCTGGATAAAAACAGACCGGAACCATTATTGGGGGTTGCTCTCTTTGTTTTCATCTTTATACTTGGAAACTTTTTGCCTGTCACGGCCTTTGGCAACCAAAGTGCTATGAAGCACAGCCCGCCCGATTATTTTATCTGTGATCACCGTCTTCAGCTTGATCTCAGTGTCAGTGATCCCGAGGGAATAGAACATGTCAGGTGTTATTTTAAAGCGGCCAGCGAGGCTGATTTTGTTTTTGTCCCCATGACCAATACGGGGGGGGACGGGCATTACCAGTTTTATTCATGTGTTCTTCCCGCACCTTCATCGGTTACACTGAAAATCGAATACCTGTTCCTGGTGGTGGACGGCATCAATGATATCGTAAAATCCCAGATTTTCGCCCTTGAAAAAGAACGCACGGAAGAGGTTCCGGCCTGGCAGAATATCGCCTCGGAAAAAGATATCCAGGTCAGCATGGAACTGGATCAGGTGCCGTCAGAACTGCCCGGATTCAGCGATAATATCGTTATGAATAAGGTCGAGTCCGGCCTTCGGTTCGGAGTGGTGGCCGGCGGCTTGTATGCCCTGACAGCCGGAAAAACGGCGACAACCGGCGGGGTTGCTGCTACGGCCACCTCCTCCGGCACCGTTACTGCCGGGACGGCCGGGGCGGGATTTAGTACGGCCGCCATAGTCGGGGCCAGCGTCGCCGGTGCGGCCGCCGTGGGCGGCACCGCCGCTGCGGTATCCAGCGGCGGTGGTGGTGGTGGCGGCGGTGACGGCGGTGGCGGTGGCGGCGGTGGCGGCACCTCAGCGTGCGGCACAAAAACACAAAACGGTGGAGATGAGCCTGAAACCCATACCTATAATATGGGCCAGACATCAGGTACTTTCAGATTTGAGTGGGAAGCTCAGAATTTAAAAGATCGGTTTAAAGTCTATTATCAGGGCTCAAAAAAGTTTGACACCGGTTGTATAAGTGGCAATGGCTCAACGTATATATCCTATTCAGGTTCCTCCTCCCAGATTACGGTTACAGTCGAGCCCAATTGTACGGGTGGTTCGGGTACTTGGTGGGAATATACGGTTTATTGCCCCTGATGGTTGACGTGCGCTGAGCCGGCTTAAAAGGTTGCAGAAGGTCGTGAGAAGAGCAGTAACGTTCAATCTCTTAAACCTTTCCCCCTTCTCAAGACCTTCTGTCATCCTTCTTTTATCTTTCTTGATTTTCTTGAAATATATTATGCGACATGTATGCTTTTCGATCATGTTTATTCCGATGTTCATGGTTGGTTTGCCAGCCCTGGCAAATGACGTTTATGATCTGGAAAGAATGATCAACCGGGCGCTGGAAGCCAACTGGGGCATGATTGATGCGCACGATGATGTCCAGAGGGCCCGCCTCGGGCTCCAGGTTGCCAGGTCAGAATTTGAACTCAAAATCTATCCGGGAGCCAGCATCGGTTTTTCCGGCAGCGACGAGGAATCAACGGAAACGGACCTGGGCCTGGGCTTCAGCCTGGAACAGAAAACGTCCTATGGTACGGAGATAACCGTGGCACCTGCCGTGCAAAAAGATGCGGAGCAGTACCAGAACCGGGCCGATCTGCGCATCATTCAGCCGCTTCTCCGCGGCGTCGGCAGGGATTACAACCTGTCCGGTGTTTACAGTGCCCGCTTCAGTAAAAGAACAGCCATGCGTTCCCGTTATCTTCAAAAAACCAACACCGTCCTCGGTGCCGTGCGCCACGGTTATGAGGTGGTTCGTCAGCGGGAAATTCTGCGGTTGCGCCAAGAATCCCACCAGCGGCTGAAAAGCCTGGAGGCGGCCACGGCTATAAAAAAACGCATGGAACTGGTAACCGCCATGGATCTTTACCGGGTGCGCATTCAACTTAATCAGGCCACGGATGAGCTCAACCAGAGCCGGGAAACTTATGATGAGGCAATGGATTCCTTAAAAATCTTTCTGGCCCTGCCGTTAAAAAAAGCCATTGATGTCTCCCTTCCCCTGGACTTTGACCGGATCTATCCGGATGAACAAAAAATGATACAAACCGCTTTGGAAAACCGCGTGGAACTGGAACAGGTCTCGGACGAGCTGGCCGAAGCCAGGCGCCTTTCTGACAACGCCAGAAAAGACACCCTGCCGGAATTGGATATTGCGCTTACCTTCAACCTGACGGGGGAGCCCTCATCCGATTTTCCGGGATCGGCGCCGGATCAAACCAGTTGGGGCATAAGCCTTGGTTCAACAACGGATTTCAGGCGTACGTCCGAAAAAGCCCGGTTCGAGGAAAGCCTGATCAATGTCCAGCAGGCAGCCAGGCGCCGGCGCATTGTCAGAGACGAAATTGTGGCCAACGTCAAGCGCGAAATCCGTAATCTGGAACGCCAGGACAAAGCCATCACCACCCAGGAGGATCAAATCCATCAGGCCAGGGGACAACTGGCTCTGGCCCGGGTAAAATTCGAACATGGCATGACCGACAACTTTGATCTGATCGATGCCGAGATCGCGCTTCGCCGTTCGGAAACGCAGATGGTATCGGCCGTCATCGAATATATTATCGGCCAGTACCGATTGCGCCAAGCCATCGGCACACTGGTCCAGCGTTTTAATGAAGATATGGCGGGGGCCGGCAAACAAAAGCCGAAGGCACCGTCACAATAAAAACAAAATAATAAAAAATGTTACCTGAGAAATTCGCCAAAAACGCACTCATCTTGGTTGTTCCGGGGATTTTTTTTCTGCTTTTTGCCGGATTGCACTTTTTTTCCCCCGCTTCCAGTGAAATTGAGGAAATTTTAACCGCCGAAGTTCTTCAAACCGACATCGTTGTTGAAGTTCACAGCGTGGGGGAACTGGATGCCGCGCAAGCGGTCGTTTTAAGCTCCTCCGTACGCGGAGATCGCGGCAAAATCATCGAATTGGTGGAAGACGGAAAGCAGGTTGAAGCCGGGGATGTTCTGGTCCGGCTGGACCCTACGCACTTTCAAGAAGAAATTTTGCGGCTCAGATCAAAGGTGATCGAGCTGGACGCTTTGGTCGATGCCCGGGAACAACTGCTCGCCTGGGAAAAGAATCAGGTTGAACGCGAAATCAACCGGGCCGAAAGCGAACTGCGTATCGCCCGTCTGGAACTGCGACGGCTGGAAAAAGGCGAAGGCCCCCGAGAATTGGCGCGGCTTGAAGTTGAGGCGGCCAAAGCCAAAGAAGAACACGAAAAGAAAAAAAGTTATCTTGATGCTTTAAAAGAGCTGGAGCAGAAGGGCTATGCCAATCCCGCGGAACTGGCCCAGGTCAATAAACAAATTGAAGAATCCAGGCAGGCTTACCGCATGGTCAGCATGCAACTGTCGAGCTACCGGGATCACCTGTTACCGGTGCAGATTGAAAAGGCCAAAGCTGCCATAGAGGCGGCGGAAGTCGCACTGGAACAGACCAGAAAAGGCGGGGGACACAAGATCGGACAGGCCAGGGCAGACCTGGCAAAAGCCGAAGAGGGGTTGGTATCCGCCAGACAGAACCTCAAAAGAGCGGAACAGGAACTTAAGGCAACCGAAATTCAAGCCCCGGGACCGGGCATGGTCGTTTTGGCCAAACAAACCAGGGGAAATTCCTACCGGAAACCCAGAGTCGGCGACCAGGTGTGGCAGAATCAGCCGCTGGTGTACCTGCCGGATATTTCAAACATGATTGTCGAGACCAGGGTCCGCGAAGTCGACCTTCATAAGATTGATATTGGAAAACCTGCCCTGGTTACAGTGGACGCCTATCCCGATCTTTTGCTCAAGGGCCGGGTGGAATCCATTGGCGTGCTGGTGGATATGGGCCGTGAAGATGGGAATAGGGGCAGGCACTTCAGTGTAACCATCCGTCTGGATCGATCCACCACCAATCTCAGGCCGGGCATGACGGCTCGGGTGAACATTATATGCAGTGAAACTTCCGATGTTCTGGCTGTTCCCGCTTTTGCCGTATTCCATGAAAGAGGAAAGAAATTTGCCTTTGTGGCTACGGGGGCCGGTTTTAAAAAAAGCGAGGTGACGACGGGCGTTCAAAATGAGAATTTGATTGAAATAAAGACCGGTTTGCAAAAAGGGGAAAAAATAGCGCTGAGCAGGCCGTGGTAATTTCACCGTAAAAACTCCTTATCCCCCAACAATCCGGTCGAACCAGGAAGTGGTTCAGATAAAAAATCTGTATCAAAATAGTTATAAAATATTGCGATTGATGGCTTTGATCGTAATCAAAGCTGTCCAGCAAATCTCGGGAGTGCAGCTTAGATGTTGGAAACCGCGCCCCCCCCTCTCATTTTGACAAAGGGGTTGAGCAAGCGTTACCTGTCGGGGGATGATTGGGTATATCCTTTACGCGGCGTAGAATTCACCTTATATCCCGGTCAGTTTATTGTCATTATGGGCCCCTCCGGAGCCGGCAAATCCACACTGCTTCATATCCTTGGCCTTTTGGAACGCCCGGACAAGGGCTCATACTATTTAAAAGGCCGGGATACCTCGGTCCTGAACGACAATGAGCAGTCTGTCTTGCGGGCTTCCAGGATTGGTTTTGTGTTTCAGGCATATAATCTTATCGCCCAGTGTACGCTTATGGAAAATGTTGCCATGCCTTTTCTTTACCATCCTGAGCCGCCTGACAATGTTCAGGAAATTGTTCTTTCCGCACTTGAGGAAGTAGGCCTGTCGGAGCGGAAAACCCACCGGCCGCACCAGCTTTCCGGCGGGGAAATGCAAAGGGCGGCTATCGCCAGAGCCTTGGTTATCAATCCTTTCGTGGTTCTGGCCGATGAACCCACTGGCAATCTGGACGCCGAAAATACCGGAACAATTTTAGAACTTTTTAAAAAAATAAACAAACAAGGCAAATCGCTTGTGGTGGTCACCCACGATGAAGAGGTCGCCCGGGCAGCCGATTGCGTGCTACACATTAAGGACGGTCGGATAAATGAATCGCCTTGAAGTCTTTGCCGGCAGAAGCCGGGTTATATTACAACAAGCCTGGAAAGCTTTGGCTCTGCACAGGCTCAGAAGTTTTTTAAGTGTACTGGGCATTGTATTTGCGGTGGCTGCCGTCGTTGCCATGCTTGCGATTGCCGAGGGTGCCAAAAAGGAAGTGCTGGAGCAAATCGGGCGCCTTGGCATTGACAGTATTATTATCCGGAATGCCCAGAATCAGGACAATCATTCGAACAGCCGTTTTGTATCAACGGTGGCAGGACTTGGAATGAAAGATCTAATGGCGATCCGAAAAATTCCGGGTGTCAAGAACATCACCGTTGTGAGAGAGACAAAGGCCTTTCTTGCTGAACTGGGGGAATCGGATGTCATTAATATGTTGGCAGTCAATCCGGATTATTTGGCTGTGCGGGGACTGAAACTGGCAAAAGGACGGTTTATTTCGAATGTCGACGTTCAAAAATGCCACCAGGTGTGTGTGCTGGGCGCAGAATTGGCCAAACGCATGGGACCGGAGACCGTTTTGGGTACAATCGTCCATTTTAACGAAGATCCTTACGGTGTCGTGGGTATTTTGCACTCGCGGGAAGGTATTGATAATGAGGTGGTGCCATTGGCCCTTCGTGATTTTGACAAGGCGGCCTTTATTCCTCTGCATGAAAGAAACAAAGGTTTTGTCTCTGCCGGCGGGAAAAACGAACTTTCGGAAATAATTTTAAAAATATCTGATAAATCTTTTATCGATTCAACCTCCAGAGTTGTCCATCAGGCGCTTTTATGGAATCGGGACGGTGCAGAAAATTTTGAGCTGATTGTTCCCAAAGAATTGCTTTCCCAGGCAAGGCAGACCCAACGTTTGTTTAATGTTGTTTTGGGAAGTATCGCAGGCATATCGCTTCTGGTCGGTGGCATTGGCATTATGAACATTATGTTGGCCAATGTCTCGGAAAGAACGCGTGAAATCGGGATACGCCGTGCCATTGGTGCCACGAGAAAGCACATTGTTGTCCATTTTTTAGGAGAATCGATTCTTTTAACCGTTATGGGGGGGATTCTGGGTATTGTTCTCGGCGCATTTGCAGCCCTGGGGATCAACCTTTTTATTCACTGGCGCGCATCGCTCACTCTTTGGCCCCTGCTTTCGGCCCTCTTGATGTCTGTTGCTGTTGGCATTATTTCCGGCATCTATCCGGCCGTCAAAGCCGCAAACATGGAACCCGTTGAAGCCCTGCGACATATTTGACCAATCACAGGAGCTGCTGCTTTGACATTGCAAATAAAAAAAAGAAGAAAAGAAAAGTGTCGGGCGGAAATATCACAACCCGGAAACACCTGCCGAAAAAGGATTACCGGAGTTCAACGCCGTACTGTTCGATAAAATATTCCAAACGGGCTTTCTGAATCGGCAGAAGCTTTTTGAAGCATACGCAAAGCGTCCGAATACTCTTGGAGGAATTCGGCAGGCGGGCGACTTCGAAGTCTTTTACCTTGGTATACTTTATATCCTCGACCGCATCTTCCTCTTCGGGCATCATTACAGACAGCAGATGGCTTTTATCTTCCACCTCCCGGTCGCTGACATATTGCACGGCCAGTCCCTTCATGCCGATATCTTTGATCGGCCCCAGCTTAACCTTACCGTATTTACCCAGCCGGACTTTCATCAAAACGGGTTTGGGGACGGTGGCAAAAGCACCGTCTACTTTATACCGTTTCCAGCGCCTTCGTTCAACAATCGGGTAGATGGGGGGAGATGGCGAGGATGATGGCGTGGTGGACGCCAAAGCAACTCCCATTGACTCTTCAGGCATACGCCCTCCTCCAGTAAAAGAATCAAAGTTAGAGATTCATCTCAGGCAGGCATATTTCGAAAACCTGTATTCACTCCCGAGGATATATTTTCCCTATCACATTCAAACTGAAATTGTCAACAGTCAAAACGAAAAACGAAAAAATATTGCAAAATACGAAAATAATCAATTATAATAAAATGTTATTCACGAAAACACAACTTGCAGGGCTTATATCCGGCCGCCAGGGCGTCCGCTTTGGTAGAAAAAACCGCCGTGCACTTTTTGTTCCCGGCATATTTGCAGGAGGCGTCATGGAAAACCATAGAACCGGTGTTGCCGAAAAACTGTTCCCCGCTCTCGCCGGTATTCATTGGAAGCTCCTGTTCCCGCGTTTCCGTGATCGCTTCCGCCGCATTTTCCACGATCTCCGGCTCCGCAGACCCCAGCGCCGCCTCGTCCGTATTTTCCGCCACCGCAGACGCCGACTCCTTGTCCTTACTTTCTAACGGTTCCGGCTCTTTACCCGCATCATCGGCAACACCCGGTGGCGCCGGAGAGGCTTCCGCTTCCGTGACCACGGCCTCCGGGGCCGGGGAAGGATACGCCGATGCTTCGGCTTCTGCCGGAGACTCCCCGGCCGTCTGAGAAATACCAGCAACCGCAGGTGGAACCGCAACGGCGGCCGGGGATTTTCCCTCTTTGCGGGAGCGGCCTTCGGTATCGGACGGCGAAATTTCCGTCGCAACAGGTGCGGCCGTATCCCCGCCGAAGGCGGAAGGTGTCAACCTTTCCTCCGGAGAGGAAAACAATTTATCCAGATTGAAAAATACGACCGCGCCACCGCCGATCAACAGAATCAAAGGAATTGTTCCGGTTAAAATCGTAAACAGGGCGGACCAGAAGGCCGCAAGTCCGTACAACCCCAGGACAGTAAAAATGCAACCGATAATAAGCTTTTTCATACTGTTTCCATCCTCCATAACCGCAAAATTCTGGATTATTGTCAAAAAATATCAGCAAACAGTTTGGCTGCAACAGATTCCTTAAATTCCGGCCCCACGAACGGTCTTGAAAACAGATATCATATTTTCGCGGGGTTTGAAAGTCCGATCTCAAAATCAGCGCCAAAAGGAACAGAAGCGGTTGAGCGGACAGCCAGAAATCCGATAAACGCTTGGGCCGCACTGATGCTTCCGCACCACAAAAGCAGAACCGCCCGTTCCGTTGCCGCTTTAGAGACCGCAAACCGGCCGGTGTTACGAACGAATATGGACATCCCGCTGAGGGAAGGGAATGCTTATATGATTCTCCCTGAACTGCCGGTCGATCTCAAAACGTATGTCGGTTTCCACACTGATAAAATAATTGATATTGACCCAGACCCGCAGTGCAAATTGCAGGCTGCTGTCACCGAACTCACTGAACAGCACCTCCGGCAAGGGCCGATGGTACACCCGGGGATGATTGTAGGCTATGTTGAACAGAATTTCCCGGACCAGCTGGGTATCCGATCCATAGGCCACGCCGACGGATATGGTGCGCCGGACCTTGGCGTCCTTGAAACTCCAGTTGGTTAACTGCTCGCTGATAAACTGGGAGTTGGGAATAATCAGGTCGGTATTGTCATAGGTCTTGACCCGGGTGGAACGAACATTGATTTTCTTCACTTCCCCCACGGTCCCGTTCAAATCAATGACATCGCCCACCTTAATCGGGCGTTCGAACAAAATAATAAGCCCGGAGAGAAAATTGTTAAAAATATTCTGCAGGCCGAATCCCAGCCCAATGCCCAGCGCCCCGAAAAAAACGGTCAGGGAAGTAATACTGATACCGATGATATGCAGCACGATCAAGAGGCCGATAATCCACCAGACATAACCGGTAATGGTGGTAATCGCGTCCTGCAGCCCGGTATCCAGATGACGTCCGGCCATAATCTTTTCTTTCAGCAGAGACTTCCAGATAATGACCAGAGTATGAAAAATAAAGACAAACAGAATGGCAACCACGACCTCCAGCACACTGATACGGATATCCCCCACAGCCATCTGATAATTCACCGCGTGGAAAAAATCCGACAGAAAAATCCGCCGTCCCCCCCAGGCCACCGGTACCCCGACCACCAGCAAAAGGATCAACGTAATTCTGCCCAGCCGGATCAACAGCCACCTTACGGGAGCGGGACCTTCCTTCTCTTCCTCGATATCCTCTTCGTCGGTCTCCATATCCGTGTCGGTCTCCTCTGTGGCTGAAAGCGGCAGGGGAAACCCCGGCAGCGTTCCCGCCGCTTCCGACAGCACCATCTGGAAAAGACCAAGCCACAGCAACAGGACCGCGGAAAGAAGCCAGGACTGATACCAATAGGCCGTCAGTGTATGAAATCCGGCGAAATCGCCCAGCAACCCGAACAGAACAATACCATAACCCAGTGCCGGCGACAGAATCCGGACATATCGACACCACCCCCCTCCGGCGGGGGGAATCACGCGACCAAAACGGCGAAAACGGCGCCAGAAAAAGGTCATCCAGACAAAAATCAGCCCCCCGAGAACCAGACGCAATACGATCAGCAATTGCGCGCTGTGTCCCAGCCCCCAATCGACAAAAACATACAGAAAGCCGAAAGCAAACAGAATGTAAAGCAGTATCCGCAAATGCCCGCCCAGGGAAAGAAAAAAGGCGTATTCGGTTTTTAACTGGATCACCCGCAGAAAATTGAGTCCCCAGCGCGCCAGCAGCAGGACCAGTAACAATTGTTTCAGCAGATCCAGCGCCAGAAACAGGGGTGTGAACTGGTACACCGGATTTACGGGGTAAAAATGGATAAACAGGACCGCCCCCAGCATCAGGAGGGAACGCCGGACCAGACGCACGGTCAAATACTGCCAGAAGGCCTCTTTTTCCCAGCAAATATCGCGCAGGCGGCGCAACTGATGGCGGCAAAAAACCAGCAAAAATTCAAGGAGACCCAGCAGAATAAAAAAATTGATGATAAATACCAGGTACGCCTGCTGATCCGGCACTTCATGATCCCGCCAGGAATCCAGAGAAAAAAGATCGCCGGCCGCTTTTGACAGCCGCTGCAGTTCCCGCTGCATCCAGTCTTTTTCCAAGGCCGTCAGAGGCGAGGGCTGTCTGCTGAAAAAATGGAGCCGGGT
>CAZWCS010000056.1:0-25782 GCA_964632805.1 uncultured Desulfobacterales bacterium | reverse complement strand
CTCCTCCTCCTCCTCCTCCTCCTCCTCTTGCTCTTCCTCCGCTGCTGTTACTTCTTCTTCTTCTTCTTCCCATTCTATTGCTTCTTCCAGTGCAGCCGCATTTTTTTGCCTTTGTTGTGCATCGCTATCCGTTTTTTCTCTATCAGGGAGGTTTTTATCCGGTTCCGGCGTTGACATTTTCTGTACATCATCATCGGTATCCGTTTTATTGGTCATATCCGGAGCATGGTCACCCGTTTCCGTTACCTTATCCGTATTTGTATCATCATCTTTATCATCCAGAGAAATGGTCTCTTCTTCACGCGGTGGAACGATGAGGGTGCGCTCGGTCATCTCGAGGATTTCCCTGTCCTCGTCAGTCGTTTTTACATCATCAGCGGCTTTGGACTGATTTTTGCCGGCACGGACATTCTTTTTCGGTTTTTTTTCTTTTGTCATTTTTTCCCCCACGGTAAACAGGATAAGATGTTGGACGAAAAGGGATGTGCATGGAGTTCCTATCCGATTTTTTGTCAAAAATATATATTTTTATTATATCATAAAAGAATCGATTTTCAAGTTTTCCCTGCAAAAGTCATGTGGTTATGAAAAAATCCTGTTGAACAGAGGAAATGTGCCTGCCGGCCAGCATGCAATCTGCGAAAAATCTTCCGCAGACCGTCTGTGAGAAGGCGGGTTGGCGTGAGGTCTTGCGTTTATCAGAAGACGTTGCTGACGCTCAGGTTTCTTTTGCCACTTGACGGACTTTGGTTTTGAGAGTGTCCGTCAGGCAGTGGATGTCCTCCAGAATCATGTATCCACAGGGAATTAACAGCAGGGTGATCAGCGTGGCGAAGAGCACCCCGAAACCCAGGCTGATAGCCATGGGAACGAGAAACCGGGCCTGAATGCTTTTTTCCAGAAGCATGGGGGTCAAACCGCCGAAAGTGGTTATCGAAGTCAAAATAATAGCTCGAAAACGAAGCTTTCCACCATGAATCACCGCTTCATGGGCGCTGTAACCGGTCTTCCGCAGTTCGTTTATGCGGTGGATCAGCACCAGGGAATCGTTGACTACTACCCCGGCCAGGCCCACAATTCCGAACAGGCTGATAACACTGAGATTAAACCCCATCAGCAGGTGCCCCAGCAGGGCGCCGACCACCCCGAAAGGAATGGCTGCCATGACAATAACCGGCTGGGAAAAGGATCTGAACGGCACAGCCAGCAGAGCGTATATGCAAAACAGTGCGACAATCGTTCCCCGTTGAACATCCCCCAGAATTTCTTTTTGTTCCTGTCCTTCTCCTTCAATGGCGCAGCGTAGGCCGGGGTAACTGTTCTTCAGACCGGGCAGGTATTTATGGATCAAGTGTTGCCGTATTTCATTGGCATTGGTGATGTTTTCGTTAACATCGGCCGTGACCTTGATGACCCGCATCCGCTGGGCACGTTCAATGGAGGCGTATCCCCTTTCCATATGAACCGCGGCCACTTCGGAAAAGGGGACCTGGTGGCCGGCCGGTGTCCGGATGCGCATTTCTTCCACATTACGTAAAGATCGCCGTTCTTCGTCCGGGTATCGCACCAGTACTTTGACTTCGTTTTTGTTCCGCTGAAAACGCATGGCCTCAGCTCCGTAAAAGCCATGCCGGACCTGTCGCGCCAGATCCGCCAGTTTCAGCCCCAGGCTGGCGGCGTGAGGCTTCAGTTTTAACTGCATCTCCATTTTGCCTGGCAAATAGCTGTCGTTAATGTCAAACACGCCGGCAAACCCTTTGAGTTCGGTTTTCAGGTCATCGGCGGCCTCCAGCAATCGGTCATGGTTATCCAGGGACAAGTGTACTTCTACCGGATTACCGGCGCCGTGAATCTGGCTCTGGAACACCAGGGACTCGGCATCCGGTATTTTGCCTACCCGCTGTCGCCATTCCCGCGTCAGGTCGGCGGAACTAAAGTCCCGCTTTTCCCCTTCCAGCAGTTGAATCCAGACCTGCGCCAGGTGCCCCCCGGAATCTCCGCTGCCGCGCCGGCCGAACTGCGCGCCGACAATGGAAGCCGTGTGTTCCAGAAGGGGTGGGGCATCCTCCGGTCGCTGACGGTCTTTCTCCGCCAGCATTTGTTTGGCGGTTTGCGCGATATGTTTCACCACCGTCTCGGTGCGTTGTCGGGGCGTACCGGAGGGCATGGTGATTTTACACTCCAGCACGTCCCCTTCCACGTTGGGGAAAAACGTCCACTTGATGATTTTGGCCCTCCAGAGACCGGCGGTGAACAGTAGTATGGCGATTCCCAGCCCCAGGACGGCATATCGCCAGCGAACGCAGAAATTCACCAGCCTGCGGTAAGGGCCGGCGATAACCCAGTTCAGCCAGCGGGTCATGCGTTTGGGACGATGTTGCTGAATTTTTTGCGCCGCCCGGCTGCGGGCGAGATGAGCCGGAAGAATCAACAGCGATTCCACCAGAGAGCCCAGCAGAACCAGGATGACCACCATGGGAATGTTGCGCATGAGTTTGCCCATGGTGCCGCCGGCCATCAACAAGGGCCAGAAAGCGACCATGGTGGTCAGAACGGCGAAAACAACCGGACGTCCCACTTCCGTGGTGCCGTCAATGGCGGCCTGCAGTTGATTGCCGCCTTCTTCCTGGTGCCGGAAAACGTTTTCCCCGACAATGATGGCATCATCCACCACAATACCCAGGACCATGATAAAGGCAAACAGCGATATCATATTCAAGGAGACGTCGTAATAAGGGAGCAGCATCAGCCCGAAGGAAAAACTGATGGGAATCCCCAGCGTTACCCAGAAGGCCAGCCGCACATTCAAAAAAATCCCGAGAAGCAGAACGACCAAGATAAGGCCCAGCACCATGTTTTTTGTCAGCAATTCAATACGGCTTTTCAGGATGGTGGATCTGTCCTGGTAATAGTCGGCCTGTACTCCGTGAGGCAAAGTGGGTTGCAGCCGGTGAACATATGCTTTGGCCTTGGCAGCCACTTCCAGAGCGCTTTGGTCGGCAACGCGGTAGACATTAATAATGGCCGCCGGTTTTCCCTGGAAACCGGCAAACAGATCCACGTCGGCAAACCCTTCGCTGATGGTGGCCATATGGCCCAGCGATAAACGGCTCCCGTCGGAGCGGGTAATCACAGGAATATCCCGGAATTCCCGGGCGTAATACCGGCGCCCCTTGGTGCGGATGAGCACTTCCCCGGATGCGGCATCCACGCTTCCGGCCGGAAGATCCAGACTGCTGCGGGCGACGGCGTCGGCTACAGCCCCTAAAGTGAGATTGTATTTGCGCAGGGTGTTTTCAGAGATATCAATATGGATTTCATTAGACCGGACCGCCGCCAGTTCGGCCAGCGTAACCCCCTCAATGTTGGTCAGTTCATCTTTGGCCGTCTGGGCGATATGCTTCAGTACCATCTCCGCAACGTTCCCGTAGATGGCGATACTGATGACCTGGGAACGGCGGGTAATTTCCCGGATAACGGGTTCCTCGGCTTCTTCGGGCAGGGTGGTAATCCGGTCCACCTCGGATTTCACTTCATCCAGGAGTTTTTTGATATCCCAGCCTTTCATGACTTCAATGGTTGTATGACCGGAACTTTCCCGGGCAACCGAATCGATTCGTTTGATGCCTTCCAGGCCGGCCACGTTTTCTTCGATCCGGCGGATGACCCCCTCCTCTACTTCTGACGGAGAAGCCCCGGGATAGGCCACCGAGATGCTGATTTTATCCAGTTCGGTTTCCGGAAAGATTTCCAGTTTTATGCCTGTGGCGGTGACAAGGCCGGTAATCAGGATAAAGGCCATCAACAGGTTGGCGGCCACATGATTTCCCGCAAACCAGGCGATCACTGTTTTCATGAAACCTCTCCGGTCTCTGATTGGACAGGCTTGACCCGCATTCCGTCGGTGGCTGTTTTCAGCGGTGAAACCACTGCCAGATCGTCCTTTTTCAGACCGCTGTGAACAATTATTCCCCGTTCATCCCGGTGGGCAATTTCCACGGTCCGGAAATACATACGGTTTTCTTCCGGGTTAACCGCCCAGACGGTATTTTGACCGCGCAGCGCAGCCCGGGGAATAACCGCGCCCGTTTTCAGGGAGCGGCCGGCCAGCTTGACCTTTACAAACTGGCCCGGAACTAACGGGGGCTGGGTGATAAAAGGTTCCGGCACGCAAATTACGACCTGCACCAGGCGTGTTTGGGGATCGATTTTTCCCTGGACCCGGTCGATCCGCCCCGGCCAAGTCATTTTCCGTCCGGCGACCCGGGCCTGCACGGTGGCTTTGGAGCCCTCCGGGGAGTCGGTTGTAAAATCCGGTACGTCCAGCCATTCCAGATCGTCATTTTCCAGGGGGACAATAATTTCCACCACGTCAGTGGCATAAATGGTCGCCAGCATCTGCCCGGGCGTCACATACTGGCCAATGTCCACTTGTTCCTTAGTGACCCGGCCGGTAAAAGGGGCGTAGATTCGGGTTCGCTGAAGATTCAGGCGGGCTTTTTCCAGGTTGGCCTGCTGTGCTGCCAGATGGGCCTTGGCGGCTGACAGCTGGGGCGCTTTGGCAACCAGCGGCGGCGGTTCGCGTTCAGCGTGAATCTTTTCCCACTCCTGCCGGGAAGCTTGAGATTCCTGCGCAGCCAGCTTATATCGGCTTTCGGCATCTTTGACACTGGCTTCCGCCAGGGTCAATGCAATTTCATAATCCCGGGGGTCAATCGTCAGCAGCCGTTCTCCTTTTTTAAAGGAACCCCCGTTGACCAGATGCGGGGAAACCTTGACAACTTCACCGCTTACCTGCGGTACGAGCTGACTTTCCGTCCTTGTCTGCACGGTTCCTTCACCGCTGATGGTGATGTCGATTGGACCGGTTCGGACCGGAACGACCCGTACCAGAGGCAGAGGGGTTTTTGCTTGATGGCGGCCCAGGGCTTGCCGGCTTGACTGGAGCAGTTGAAAACCCAGCAGGCCGGCGAGGAGCAGGCACAGGACCACTACTGCGTGGACAATAATTTTGGGCTGATTGGCCATGATCATTTCCCCGTTATTTTTTCCGGTTTCCCCAGCCGCCACCCAGCGCTCGATACAGCGTGATACGGTTGGTAATAATGCTGTACTGTGTTCTGATCAGATCCAGTTCCGCCCGAAGTTTTGTCTGCTGGGCATCGAGAACCTGCAGGGAATTGGTTAATCCCCGTTGATATCGTTCCCTGGTGGTGGTCAGGGTCGCTTCCGCCTCGCTATGGACATCCAAAAGATGCCGGAACCGTTCAATTTGTTGTGCGCGGCTTACCAGTGCTCCTTCAACTTCGGCGAAGGCGGTGAGCACGGTTTGGGCATAGACCGCCAACTGTTTTTGATAACGGGCCTCCGCCGCTTTTTGCAAGTTTTTTCGTTGACCGGCGTCAAAAAGGGGCTGAAAAATGCCGCTGCCGATTTTCCAGATTTCGCTTTCCGGTTTCAGGAGCAAATCCAGTTCATCGCTGTTATAACCGAAAGTGCCGGTCAGTGAGATTCGGGGGAAACGATTGGCTTTGGCTGCACCGATGCGGGCACAAGCGGCGGCCAGGGCGGCCTCTGCCGATCGGATATCCGGTCGGCGGTTTAACAGTTCCGACGGCAACCCGGCGGGTACTGGCGGGGGCAGCTTGAAGTCGTTTTTTTCTGACAGCGTTGCCGGTGAAATATCCGGATAATCGCCTTGCAGGACCGCCAGCGTTTGACAGGCGATTTTCAGGTTTTCCATCAGGGGAGGAATCTCCGCCCGGGTCCGGGCCAGAGCCCGGCGGGCCTGGTGGACATCCTGCACAGAAGTCAGGCCGCGCTGGTACCTGGCTTCCACCAGTTTCAGATTGTCCTGATGCGACCGGATCAGGCGGTGGAGAAGGTCCACTTGTTTTTTCAGCGATTGAATGGTGAAATAACGTGTGGCCGCTTCGGCGATTAATGATTGTACAACTGTTTGCCGGTTTTGTTCGGCCGCCAGCAAATCTGCCCGGGCGGCCTCGGAGGCTCGTCTCAGCCGTCCCCAGAGATCCAGTTCAAAGGCGGCGGGCAGACTTGCGGAAAAGGCATCGGTGCGCAAAGAGATAATATCACCGGAAAAGGGATCAAGAGTCGATTGTTTTTGCCGGGAAGACTGAAAGGTAAGATCAAGTGACGGGAACCGGTCCGCCCGGGCCTGTCCGGCCCGTGCTTTTGCCTCCAGAACACTGGCCATTGCGCTATGGATATCCGGGTTGCCCTCCATCACCTTGTTTACGATTTGATTCAAGCGGGTATCGTCAAATTCTCGCCACCACTGATCGGGGGAAACGAAGTTTTTCGTAGCTCCGGTGCAGGCAGGTTGGCCGTATTGTCCCGGTATATCAACATCGATATCCGGCCGCTGGTAATCCGGGCCCAGCGCCGGACATGCGGTGAGCAACAGGCAGAGAAAACACGCGACGGCAAACAAGCGCAGCATGTGGCTACTTCTCCTTTTCCAGGGTATTCAGTCCATCCAGGGAAAAACCGGTAATATGGTCAATCAGCAGAGATTTGAACCGCCGGTTATACCCGTGACCAACAATTTTTGATATCGCCTGCCGGGCAAAGGTGAAATAAATGGTCATCCCGAAGATGCTCAGAATGCTTAACCGAAGCCGTTCTTTGTCAATGTCTGGCGGCAGATGGGGCCGGATCAGATCACTGATTTCCTGCTGATAGGGTTTCATTACTTCGTCCACTACCATAAACGTTTGTATGAAACGATCGTTTGAATGTCAAGAGCTGTTTTTCCACAAGCGGTATTGCGGCCATGTTTTTGACTTGGCAAAAAAATTGTGCCATTCTTTTTGTCGGACATTGAATGCGGTTGGCAAGGATGTTTTACGGGCATCAAGGAGAAGGTATGGAGATTATCAAGGGATTTCCCGCCACCAGCCAGGACGGGTATCAACTGAATGTAACGCAGATTATGGAGCATGCGGTTCGCAATTTCGGGCGACAGGAGATCGTCAGCCGCCGCCCGGACGGCGGTCTTTTTACCTACACCTATGCTCAGGCCTACGAACGTATAAAACGGCTGGCCAACGGGTTGAAAAATATCGGGGTGAAGGTGGGGGACCGGGTCGGCGTTCTGGCCTGGAACAGTCACGAAAACTATGAAATTTATTTCGGTCTGCCGGGCCTGGGCGCGGTAATGCTTCTGTTGAACCTTCGTCTCACTCCGCAGGACCTGGCCTATGTAATGAACCACAGCGGAGCCGATTTTTTTATCGCAGACGAAACCCTTTTGCCTCTGGCCCACGCTGTGGCCCCGCTGTGCGAGAATCTCCGGGGAGTCGTCATTATTACGCTGCCCGGAAAAACGCTGGCGGAGGTGGAGACTTCACTGGAAAACATCTATTCTTATGAAGACCTGCTGGCCGCCTCATCACCGGATATGGCCTGGCCGCATCTGGACGAAACCTCGGCCTATGCCGCCTGTTATACCACCGGTACCACCGGCAGACCCAAAGGGGTCTATTATTCCCACCGGGATGTCTACCTCCACTCCTGCGCCATCGGGATCAATTCGGATATTACCACCCGGGATACCTACTGTCAGATTGTGCCCATGTTTCACGCCCTGGGCTGGGGGCTCAGTCAGGCCACCACCATGGTGGGGGCGCGCCTGGTCTTTCCGGGTATGTACACCCTGGAAACCCTGGATGATATCAGCCGGCTGATGGTGTCGGAAAAGGTGACCATCAGCGCCGGTGCCCCCGCGATATTTATGCCCCTTTTGGAGTACATCCGGGGGCTGGAGGAAAAGCCGGATCTGAGCGGGGCCCGCCTGCTTTCCGGCGCTACTGAACCACCGATATCCATGATGAAAGGTTTTCAGGAACTTACCGGGGCGGAGGTTATTCACGCTTACGGCGCCACCGAGACCACTCCCCTGGTGACCATTAACCGCATTATGCCCTGGCTGGAAGAGGAGCTGGACGAGCCGCAGAAATGGGCGTTGCGGAGAAAACAGGGATTTGCCGTGGTAGGGCTGGATATCCGGGTGGTAAACAGCGAAGGTAGGGAAGTGCCTCATGACGGAAGAACACCCGGAGAAATTCTTGTCCGTGGTCCCTGGATTACGGGTACGTATTACAATGCGCCGGAAACGGCAGACCAATTTACCGCGGATGGATATTGGCGAAGCGGCGATGTGGGCACCATGGATGCCAACGGTTATCTCAAAATAACGGATCGCATCAAGGACGTGATCAAAAGCGGCGGCGAGTGGATCAGTTCCGTGGACATGGAAAATGAGATTCTGTCGCATCCCGCGGTCCTGGAAGCTGCCGTGGTGGGAATTCCTCATCCCAGGTGGCAGGAGAGGCCGCTGGCGCTGGTAGTTTTACGAAAAGAGCAGCAGGGCCGGGTAACCGCGGAAGATATCCGGGCGCATCTCTTACAGTCGTTTGCCAGGTGGCAGCTTCCGGATGAAGTCCGGTTTCTGGAGGCAATACCCCGGACCAGTGTGGGCAAAGCCGATAAAAAATTCATCCGGGTCGAATATCAAGCGCTTTATCTGTCTGCAGATTACGCTGAAGATGCCGGACGGACGCCCGGTAAAATATAGTAAGCGGAAAGTTGTTTTTTCATGGCCGTCATTTCCCGGGCGTTTGCGAAAGCATCGCAGATTGCTGCGAACGGGGTGCAAACTGACGGTGATCAGGCGATGTTTTTCAGGCGGGTCTCCACCAGCCGCTTGGCCGCCGCCACCAGCATCAATACCGGCGGCAGACCGTAGGGCTCGGGCGTGATGCTGTTGTCACAGACATAGAGGTTTTTGATCTGGGTTTCCAGATCGGTGTCGATGATATGGCCGATGCGGGCGGTGCCGCCGGGATGACCGAGTCTTACCGGGGTGTGGACAATGGATTGGGGATCACATCCGGCCTCGCGAAGGATGGCTTCATTCAGGCGGACGCCTTTGGCCAGTTTTTCCCGGTCCTGCGTTTCCATGACCTTGGAGAAGGTTTCATCCGGAAAGACCTGTCCGCCCACGGTATCCGATATTTTGCACATCACCCCCAACAGCCGGCGATGTTTGATAATTTTCGGGATGTGGCTGATTCCTTTATAGATCAACTGCAGCAGGTAGGAAGGCCAGGGGTCGATTAAATCGGCGATAAGAATACCTTCCTCCAGATAGTCGTAAGTGCCGCAGCACATGGAAATATCCGCGTACATGCCCGGCCCGTCATAGGCGTCGGGACAGCCCGAGGACATAATCAGGGGATCGCCCAGGAACCCCTGACCGGCCTCGTCCAGTCCCGAGCGATGCAGTATGGCGGGGGTGCCCATGCCACCGGCAGCCACCACCACCGTATTCCCCAGGACCCGGCGCGGCCCCCGGGGGGTCTGGGCTTCCACTCCTACGGCCCGGCCGTTTTCCACCATAACCCGGTTTACCCGGGCCCGGTTGATGAGGGTGGCCCCCTGGTCCCGCGCCTGATAGGCAAAGTCCCGGGCAGTCCATTTGGCCCCTTCCTTGCAGCCGTACATGCAGCAAGGACAATCCAGGGTGCATTTTTCGGCGTTAATGAATTTGTCCACCGGCTCCCAGGTCATATTCAGCCGCCGGGCGGCCGCCATGATTCGTTGGGAGGCTGCTCCGATATACTCCGGGGGCAGGGGGGCGATGCCGATTTCAGCTTTGGTCCGGGACACATATTCATCCAGGTCCAGATGGTACTTTTCTTTCAGCCAGGGCGGCGGCATAACTGCGGAGGCGCCGTAAATCATGGTGCTGCCGCCGGTGGTCAGCGCCCGGATCACATTTACCCCTTCCCGCGACCATTTAAACCCCAGACGATCGGCCATGAGCGCCGTGCCCAGGAAGTTGCCGTAAAACTGATGATCCCGACCCCGTTCCAGCATAACCACCGATTTTCCCAGTTCGGTCAGTTCTTTGGCGACTGTGGCCCCCCCCGGACCAGTCCCTACCACCACTGCATCCGCCTGGATTTCTTTTGTTCGTTTCATTATGTTTCCCCTTGGTCCCGTCGTTTTTTGTCGGCAGTGTGCTGCTTTTTTGTTGGTACGGTGAGTGCTGCCTGCCTTCAGGCGGTGAGCGCCTCCACATCCAGCGGTATGCCCTGGCTGGCGTCGGCTTCAAGAGTGACCGCGCCTTCCGGGCACTTCGTTTCACAAACCCCGCAGCCGAAACATTTGTGGGCGTCCCGCAGAATTTTATCCTCGGACAGCGACAGAGCCTGAAACGGGCAGGACGCAACACAAATCCCGCAGCCGGTGCAGCGCGTTTCATCCCGGATCGGAGCGAACCCGGACGACAGCAGCATGCTCGGCGGTCGGAGCATGTGGGCATAAACATCGTTAAAATCTTTCTGGATATTCATGACGCCGCAACAGCAGGTGCAGCAGTTGCATATCGCGAACAGCCGGTCTCCCAGGGCATCCTTGAAAAAGGCATTGTGCACAAAACCGGCTTCGTGGGCCTGCCGGAGAACATCCAGCGCTTCTTCTTTGGTGACGTAGTGGATATTCAGGGTTTCGGCTCCGTGCTGAACCGCGTAGGTGGCGAAGGGCTCTCCGACAAACATGCAGACATGCATCGGTTCGCAATGGTCTTTTTTGCGTTTGCGACAGCCGCAGTCCCCCACCGCGATGGATTGCGGATTTTCCATAACGATCTGGTTGACCTGGTCATAGGTTAACACGCGTTCGGCTTTTTCCGGGTCCACCCGGATATTGTGGTTGAGTTCCAGAATTTTCCGGGCATGTTCATATTTCAGAACCTTACCGTGATAGCGGTCCGGAAAATACCGCAGAAAGCCGCGCATCAGCGGCCAGTTATACCAGTGCCGGGGCACCTGCGCCTGGATCCATTCATAAATGGTGGCCAGTAGATTAATGTAACGACGGGTGTTGCCCAGATAAAATAGGGCATGGAGAAACAGAAACGGGTGACGCCAGCCGTTGAGTTCCCACAGATCACGGGGTTTGCCCGTGTATCGCGATTTTTTTGCAGAGTGAGACGGGGAATTCATGTGCCCTCTCTAACTTATTCATGGATTGATGCCCCAAAATAATTGACTATACAGTCGATGTATAATCTAAAAAAAAACAGGTGTTTTGTCAATAAAAAAAACAGAGAGACATCAGGGTTGATAAAAATTTTAAATCGCGTATAATAATTTTTATATTTTTGTTGTTCAAGCGATTGTAAACAAAAGGAGAGCTGATTCATGGAGTTGCAGCAGTTCTGGCGGAAGTATTACCCGGAGAGCGGTAGCAAAGAAAAAATCAGTATTGCGTCAAACAACGGGCACCCCTATCTTTGGATGCGTAAGACGGATAAGTGGATTTATCTGGCGGATGGCAACGGCGATTTCCGCGCCGCCAAAGGACATGACAACCTTTTCAAGGTCATCACGGAATGGCTGAACGGGATCAAAGCGGGCCAGGAAAAACTCCACGATTTTCAACATGCGATTATTAAAGAGAACATCGCTTACAACGCGGTGAAAGGGTGCTGGACCTATAACTCCTGATATACCGCATTTATTGAGCGGCTCTGCCGGGTCCATTGCGGATAGAAACTGTCTGCTTTCTCCCCCTTTCGGGCGTACCCGGCTGTCTTTCGTGTCTGTCCCGGCATATGGTGCTTATCCCTGACATTTACAGGTCTTTTCTTTTTCGGGCCGTTTGAACACCTTTCGCGTTTACCGGTGAGTCCGGTCTGCGGCTGAGAGCAGATATATATTGACAATTTTTCCCCGCCGGGCTACTAGATCGGTTAAATGAACAGATTATTCATACAGTGATATTTTCTCATTCCTGCGGTTTCAAAGATAGGCCTTTTTTTTATGGGAAAGTATGTTTCCTTGATTTCCGAAATCGGCTTGGCGGATATGGCCGAAGTAGGGGGGAAAGGTGCCAATCTGGGGGAATTGACCCGGGCCGGATATCGGGTGCCACCGGGATTTTCCGTCAAGGCCGGTGCTTTTGATGCTTTTCTGAAAACCAATCAACTGTCTGACCCCATCACCGATATCGCCGCGGAACTTGATTATCAGGATCTGGAACAGGTGGCTGTCAAGACCGCTTCTATCCGTCAATTGATCGAGCAGGCCCCTATGCCTGCAGATATAGCGGCGGAGATCATCCATTTCTATGAAAGGCTGCAGGAAGAGGAAGACTCTCTCCTGGTGGCGGTTCGTTCTTCTGTCGGTACCCGGGACGGATCCCGCTCCTCTTTTCCCGGGCAGATGGATACCTTTCATAATGTTTCCGGTCTGGAAGCGGTACTGGAACTGGTCCGGAAGTGCTGGGCCTCGGTCTGGACGGATCGGGCCGCCTGCACCCTGCAGGCGCTGGGGATTAATCACCGCAATATCCTGATTGCGCCGCTGGTGCAGAAAATGGTGCCCTCGGAAGTGGCCGGAGTGCTGTTTACCGCCAATCCCCGGAATGCAGACGCCTCCCAGTTCATGCTCAATGCCTGCTGGGGTCTGGGAGAAGCCGTGGTCAGTGGGCGTCTGGAACCGGATGAATATGTTATTTGCAAACAGACCGGTACCATTCTGAGCGCGCAAACCGGTCATAAAACTTTTAAAATTGTTTATGACGAGAGCGGACGAGAGGGGAACCGGGAAGTTGCCTTGGACGAGGGGAAAGCCCGGCAGTCCTGTCTCCGTGAGGAACAAATCGCCGATCTGGTGACGGCGGGCAGAGGCATTGAAGAGCATTACGGCCGCCCTCAGGACATCGAATGGGCCTATGCCGGCGGTCACCTTTACATCTTGCAGGCGCGAAATATTACCGGGCTGGAACGAATTGAAGCCGGGCAGAAGAAAGAGACCGGGGAGTGGATTTCGGAGTTTGATACACCGGTCAAGGATCCACCGGAAATTTTTACCTCCGCCAATATCAGCGAAGTTCTGCCGGGGGTGTTGTCGCCCCTGTCGCAGTCCGGTCTGAAAATTCTGGATTACGGTTTCTGGAGGGCCAACCAGCGTTTCGGACTGGTGCGGGATCCCTTCCCCGAAGCCGAGCACGAGCATATGTTTCTGGGTTGTTTTTACGGCCGGGCGCATCTCAATCTGTCGGCCTTTAACCGGATTGTCAGCCAGGTTCCCGGCGGAAGCGCCACCGAGTTCGATCGTCCTTTTGAAACCGGCGGGGACACCGCCGATACCACTGCAGCACCGGATTTTACCTGGAAGCAGGTTCCCCGGCTGATAGGCATCGCCCTCCGGGCTCTCTATATCCGTTTCCAAACCCCGGCACGATTGAAATACCAGATCGCCTTCATGCACCAGCGACTGGAGGCGTTTCGGCGGATCGATCTGAGCAGTAAGAAGCTGATCGAACTGGATGACCTGCTGGAAGAGAACCGGGAGGTCGGCCGGACCGTGATGGTGCTGCATATTATTAATTCCATGTTTGCGGTAGTGACCTACGAAGTGCTGCGCAAGCTGACCCGGCGATGGCTGCGGGACAAGTCCGGCATCCTGGCCTCCCGGCTGGTGACCGGACTGGGCACCCTGGAGAGCGCCCGTCCAAGTTTTGAAATCTACCGGCTGTACGAGAGCGTCGAGGCCTCTCCGGCCCTGAAACAGATATTTCAGGAGCATCCCCCTGAAACAGTTCAAGACCGGCTGTATCAGGAGACGTCTCCCGAGGTAGCCGCCTTTCTGGCGGAACTGGAGGAGTTTCTCCGGCGTTATGGGTATCGCAGTGTGTTTGAAGCCGAAGTAATGTTGCCTTCCTGGGAGCAGGATCCTGGTTTTGTATTCGGACTTATTCAAAGTTATCTTGCCGCCGGACAGGTGAAATCTCCGGAGGAAACCGAGGCCCGTCAAAAACAGGATCGACTGGCGGCGGAAGCCGAAGCCCTGGGAAAATTGTCCTTTCTCAAACGTCTGATCTTCAAACGGGCGCTCAAGGACGCCCGGATTTTCATTCCGGCCCGGGAAAACAATAAAGCCATTCTGATGATGGGCACCCATCTGGGCAAAAAAATCCTTCTGGAAATCAAGCAGCGTCTGGCTGAGGCCGGTGTTCTGGAAGAGCCGGATGATCTTTATTATTTAAGCCATGACGAGGTGCGGTCCCTTTGTTGCGGCCGCTCCCCCCGGGAGGGGGACCGGATCCGGCGCCGCAAAGAAGAATATCAGCGCAATCAAACGGTTACGCTGCCGGAGCAGTTTACCGGTCGGCCGCGGCCTCTGCCGCCCTCGCAGGGTGAAATGGAGGCGGTTCATGTTCTTAAAGGTCTGCCGGTCAGCCCCGGCAGGGTCACCGGCTCGGCCCGGGTGATAATGAACCCCCGGGAGGACGCCCGCATGGAATCCGGAGAGATCCTGGTAGTGCCGGTAACGGACGCCAGTTGGACCCCGCTGTTTTTGATGGCGGCCGCTTTGGTGGTGGATATTGGGGGTCTCCTCTCCCACGGGGCGATCGTCGCCCGGGAATACGGTATTCCCGGGGTGCTGAACGTAATCAGCGGCACCCGCCGCATCAAAACCGGGCAAATGATAACGGTTGACGGGAGCAGGGGAGAAGTTTATCTTCATGGTGATTCCCCGGCTGAAACCGCTTGATCGCTAAGGAGTGCTTATGGGTTTTTCTTCTGATTCTCCGCCTTTAACCGACCGTCTCCGGGAAAACGCCTACACGCTGTTGTTTAACACCGTGGCCGGGCTGGGCGGTATCCGTAAACCCCTGCGGGCTTCCGCCGAATTCGCCCACCAGCCGGTGACCGCTGATCCCCTGTTCAACGACAGCTACTATTTTAACTTTTTTGATGTCGAACAGGCCGTGGGCGGTTTTACCCGTATCGGCAAGCTGGCCAATCAGAACAGCGTCAATGGGATTCTTTTTATTTACAACGGCCCGGAAGAGGTCTTGATGCTGAATCAGGGCGGCATGTTGCCGGAACATCCTGAAGAAATCCGCGCCGGGACCATCCGCTATGAAATTCTGGAACCCTTGCAGCGGATCCGCCTTCTCTCTTCCGGAAAGATGCTGCGGCTGACCGATCTTTCCCTGTTGCTTGACCATGAAAAACTCCGGCGTTACGTGGGGCCGGATACCTTTGTGCCCGTGGAAATGGATATCACGTTTTCCGGCCTGGCACCGGTACACAATTTCAAGAATATCTATTTTCGTGGTCTGGCCCGGCGCATGGTGGAGAAGGGGTTCGGCCTGACGGACCTGCGCCGGGTGCGTCGGGTGGCTTCCAGCCATTACGAACAGGTGGGTGGATATGCGGGTCGCCTGACAATCGGGGACAGGGAGATACGTCTGGACGGGACCGGTCATCGGGATCACTCCTGGGGCCTGCGGGACTGGACCGCGCCTTCGGCCTGGACCTGGTTGACGATGCAGTTCGGGTCCGGGGTCGGTCTCAATCTGAGCCGGGTGGTCATCGGCAAAATCGATATGTTCAATGGCTACCTCATCCGGGACGGGAAAAACTGTCTTTATCGTACCTGCGCCCTGGAGACCGAGTATCAGCCGGACGGCATTACCCAGAAGTATATTCGTTTTGTCGTGGAAGATACCGAAGGGTTTCAAATGGAGGTGGAAGGGCGGGTGATCAATCCCGTTCCCTTGACTTTTGACGATGGCGAGCACCGGGTACAGATCAACGAAGCCCTGACCGAATACCGCTGGCGGGACAAGGTTACCTGGGGGATTTCCGAATATCTGCATAAACTTCGCTGACGCGATCAGCGAAAAAGACCTGTTGTTTGGATAACCGGATTTTTTCATTTGTTGCGATTTGTCCGGGTGGGAAATGACGTTGACGCCTGCAACCCCAGAAATAAGCTTGAAAAAAAGAATAGGTTTTGTCGTTGTTTTGTGTCTTTTTTTTGCCGGATTCCAAGAAGTCGCCCTGCGTATGATTTTTCCTGTCCCTGAGGTACTGAATTTTAATCGAATTCATTACAGTTCGATTCTTCATACACCGGCTGACGCCCCCAGGTATCTGTCCAACGCAAAATTTATCTGGTTTTCTGAACCGGATGAGGCGGCGTTTGTCCATACATTGAATCTGTATGGATTCCGGGATAAGACGTGGAAGGTTGCACGGGACCCCGGTCGGAAACGAGCTCTGTTTATCGGTGACAGCATTGTTGAAGGCTTTATGGCCAATGATAACCAGACAATTCCCGCAGGTTTTGCCCGGACCGCTTCATCACGGAATTTTCAACTGGAGACTTTGAATTTGGGGGTGGGGGCCAGCAATCTGATAGAATATTATAGATTAATTGGAGATGCTGTTCCCCTTTTCCATCCCGATTATCTTTTTGTTGTTTTTTATGCCAATGATTTTAACAGTGTTCCAGAATATGATGCTGCGTGGTTATTTTCGCCGTTTATCCCTGAATTTTCGAAATTGATGAAGCCGCGTCTTTGGCATATTATTGAATATATGAATGCAAAAAAAACAGTCCCACACGTCTGGCACCGTTCTCCTTTCCCCTTTTTTGCTGCGGCACCCGATCCAAGGAATCCATGGTCATCCCCGAAATTTTGTGCCCATGCGAACCAGTTTGTTTCTCCTGCAATTGCGGATGCCATGCGGCGGGGCCGTTTTAACCCGTATATTGTGGATTTTTACGGGATTTGCAAAAAAGTTTTGCGTAAACCTTTTGATATTTCGCCCCATTTGGAGGCTTTGAAAATTTTTGCGGATAAAAATTCCTGCGCGCTTTTTATCGTATATATTCCTTTTAACCATCAAGTTTCAGATGCCTATTTACCTTTTCACAAGGAATATGCGGCTGAAAAAAATCCGACCTCACTGATGTCCGAACAATATCAGCTCCATGCTGCAATATTAAAAAAGAGCTGTAGTCAACATAAGATACCGTTTCTGGATATGACTCCCGTTCTTCGTAAACGGGAAGCAGAGGGAAAACGCTTATACTGGAATTATGATACTCATTTTCGGGGCGAAAGCTATCTTTCTATCGGGAAAACAGTATATAAATGGTTTGAAGGGAAAAGAAAAGAAACAGAATGATATACAGCAAGGGGCTATAGAGTTTTGGTACGATTTTTCGGTAAGGGTTTCGATGAATATGATCGTTTTTATGAAGCCTTTTTGTCCCAGGTGGTTCAGTTGCAGAAGAAAGGGGTCCCATTGTCTCCTCTTATAAAGGATTTTCTTGATGCTCCGGGCAACGCTGACGATATGAATGTAGCCGTCAAACGGGAAAATAAAGTTTTTACATTTTTTTCCTCCAAGTGGTCCTTTTCCGGTACGCCGTGGGCCCTGTTTGATCATACAACCGACCCGGAAGAAAGGGAAAACCTGTTTTCCTCCTGCGACAGGGAACATCAGGCGACGATAAATGATTTACAGCGGTACAAACAAAAATTAACAGTCGCCTGTCAAAATAATGCGCAAAGCGAAGAAAAAAAAGAGCTGGACCGGGAAGAGAAAATAAAGCGGTTGAAAGCGCTGGGATATTTGTAATGATTTTCAGGCAGTGCAATTCGGTTTCGGTTTTTGACAACAGTGAGCCAGAAAGAAAACAGCACATGAAAATACGGGTTGTTTTTCTGTTCGTGATAATAATCGTGATGAACCCTTTCCCCTTGACGGCTTATATTGATCCCGGCACCAGCAGTGCGGTTTTTTTTTCCTGGGGGTATCTGCTGACAATTATCACGGTGGTAATCGGATTCCTGGCAATTCCCTTTAAAAAATTGTATAATTTTTTAAAGAGAAGGCGTTCTGCAAGAAAGGGAAGTAATGATAACCCGGCGTGATTTTATCAAACAGGCATTAACAGCCGGTGCCGCTCTGCCGTTTCTGTTCTCAGCTTGCCAGCAGTCCGATTATTCCGATTATGAGGACCAAAAGTTGAAAAAAAAGGTTATAATTCTGGGTATCGATGGTTTTGATCCTGCTGTTATCCGGGCCATGATCAAAAAAGGCCGATTACCGAATTTTGCTGCACTGGCTGATACCGGAACGTTTTCTTCTCTGCATACCAGTTGCCCGCCGCAAAGTCCGGTAGCCTGGTCCTCCCTTGCTACCGGTAACAATCCCGGCAAACACGGGCTGTTTGATTTTTTGCGACGTGACCCCCGAAGCTATCTGCCGGATCTGGGGATTTTTCAGCAAAAAACCACCTTCGGACCTTCCCCCGCTTTTATCTGTCCGTTGCGGTCGCCGCCCCTCTGGGAAATACTGGAAGAGAAGGGGATCCCTGCTACCGTTTTGAAATGGCCGGTCACCTTTCCACCTGCAAAGTCCGCCGCCAATATATTGTGCGGCCTGGGAACGCCGGATATAACCGGGGGATTGGGCGCCTATACCTATTACACCACCCGGCGTCCCGGAACAACGGAAGAAGGCCGGGAAAAGGTTGTTACCATAGAATTTTCCGGTAATACGGCCGAGACCGAAATCTACGGCCCCCTGGTCAAAGGCGCTTCTGATCCCGAACGATCCGGCGTACCGCTGACGATTCAAGCCGATGAAGCCCAAAAAAAGGTAACCCTTTCGGTTCAGGGCAGGAAATATACACTGCCGGAAAACCATTGGACTCCCTGGATCGAAATGCAATTCCGTGTGGGTTTGGTGAAGAAAATATCGGCCATAGGCCGTTTTTATTTAAACCGCATCACCGCGCCTTTTTCCCTGTATTTGTCTCCGTTGCAGATCAATCCCGCCGCCCCCTGTTTCCCTCTGTCCCAGCCGGCCAACTACGCTCCGTTTTTGCAGAGTCGTCTCGGGTATTTTCATACCCTCGGCATTCCCGAAGATACCAAGGCCTTGACGGAAAACCGAATTGATGACAATACCTTTATCGAGATGTGTGAGACGATTATCAGGGAACAGGAAGCCATGTTCTGGCATGAACTGGAAAGATTTCAAGGAGGATTGTTCGCTTTTGTCTTTTTTACCACGGATCGTATTCAACATATTTACTGGGGGACTCGTGATCCCCGTCATCCGGCCTACGATGAAACCTACGCCGGTCAGTATCAAGCGATCATCGAAGGTTATTACCGGCGGATGGACGAGAATCTGGGAAAACTGAGAAGAAAGCTGGAGCGGGATACGTTGCTGATTGTCTGTTCGGACCACGGCTTTACCTCATTCCGGAAAGCGGTGCATATTAACTCCTGGCTGGTCCGCAACGGATTCATGAAGCTCCACAGTCCGCCGCTTCCATCGGATAAAGAAGGCGGTGCGCTCTTTGCGTATGTGGACTGGTCGCAGACCAGCGCTTATGCTGTCGGACTGAACGGGATTTATATTAATCTGGCCGGGCGGGAGTCAAAGGGGGCTGTACAGCCTTCCGAATATGAAAAAGTCGTTCAAAAGATAAAACAAGAGATTGAAAATTTTACTGATCCGGATTCCGGCCAGAACGTGGTCATCACCGCTTATCCTTCGCAGGATATTTATCACGGCCAGTATATTTCTGCGGCTCCCGATCTGGTTCTGGGGTTTAACCGAAACTACCGTATGTCGTGGCAGTCTGCTATCGGTGGCACACCGCCTTCTTTACTGGAGGAAAATACGGGGAAATGGACCGGTGATCATTGTGTGGATCCCTCAGTCGTTCCGGGAATTCTGTTTTCCAACCGGAAACTCCATACCGATAATTGTCGGGTGACCGATATTGCACCGACGGTTTTGGATTATTTTGACCTTTCTTCTGCGGATATGGATGGCCAGTCATTACTGTAACGCTGCAACATTCAATATGTTAGAATAAAAGACAATGAATGCCGATCATCCTCCAACAACCGCAGACGCCAAGGAAAAAAAAAGTATAGCGGTTATTGAGGAGGCGCGGCGGCGGTATGGAGCGCAGCATATTGCCCTGGCCTGGTCCGGGGGAAAAGATTCAACGACGGTTTTATATCTGATTGTCAAGCATTATCATTTTATGCCGTTTCCGGTTATTATTATTGATACCACTGTTAAGTTCCCGGAAGTATACCGGTTCTGGGAAAAAATGGGGAAGAAGTGGAATTTTACTCCCCAGATTGCCTGTAATAAAGAGGCCCTAAAAACCATAACTCCCGGTCAAAACAAGGAAGAATGCTGTTTTTTATTAAAAACAACTCCGTTAAACCAGGCGATAATGAAAAATAAATGGCGTGCCGTAATCAGTGCCATTCGGTATGATGAAACTCCGGAACGGAGAAACGAGTTTTATTTTTCCCCCCGGAAAGATCCTGATCATATGAGGATACACCCCATTCTTCATTTCTCGGAAGCAGATATCTGGACTTGTATTCATAAAAACAGAATTCCCTATTGCGAGCTTTATGAATCCGGCTATCGTTCTCTCGGATGCCTTCCATGCACCTTTCCGGTTCAAGAGCAATCCGGCGGCGAACGTTCCGGAAGAAGCCGGGAAAAAGAAGAAAGAATGTTTCGTCTGAGAAGTTTGGGCTATTTTTGACGGCCGAAAGAAGGAGACATTGATATTTCAATTCCGTGATTTTTCAATTTGCCGCAGATAACAGGTATCTGCGGCAAATTTTTTCAACCGGATATGGCGGACAGGTATCAATCTCTGGGAAAACCGGATCTTTGCTCCGGGCGGGCCTGTTTTTTTATCCGCCCCTACCGTCGTCACAGGGTTCGTCCGGATGATCGTGCCGGACCTGCTCCGGGGTCTCGCTCTGCCGGCAGTAGTCGGTGTCCGCCTGAATTTCTCCCAGAAAGGCAAAAACGGCTTCGTAATCCGGCTCTTCCTTGATTTCCGGCACCAGCTGAGTGTAGCGCACTGTACCGCCTTCATCGAGAATGATCACCGCCCGGGCCAGCAGACCGGCCAGGGGGCCCTCTGTCATGCGCAGGCCGTAAAGATTGCCGAATTCCCGGTGACGCAGTTCAGAGGCGGAGATGACGTTCTTGATGCCTTCGGTTTCGCAGAAGCGCTGGTGGGCAAACGGCAGGTCCAGGGAAATGGCCAGCAGAAGCGTATTGGGGAATCGGGTGATGCTGTCATTGAATTTGCGCACGGACATGGAGCAGACCGGGGTGTCAATGCTGGGAAAAATATTCATGACCACAATTTTTCCCTTAACATCATTTACGGTGATGTCCGTCAGATCCGGTTTGGTGAGCAGAAAATCCGGGGCGGGCACACCGGTGCGGGGAAGATCGCCGCAGGTGTTGACCGGGTTGCCGCCGACAGTAATTTGTGCCATGGGTGACCTCGCTTTTGGTTAGGGTTGTTCCGGTTGTTGAAATGTTTTCATAAACCGCCTGTCAATATAGTCTTTCATCCCAAAGGCCATTCGGCCGCGCAGGGTGATTCCTCTTTTTTTCAATACCCCCTGGCATTCCCCCAGATTGAAAATCAGCAGGTAATCCCCGCCCGGATCAAAGGGGCGCAGAGGGCCGCCATTCAGCGCGGACCGGAGATTGTGGAAAAGCACCGGATTCTGCCGTACGGCGTAGACGCCTACTTTATCCAGGGGGCGGGGAAGGAAATGAATGCAGTCGCCACCACCGAACAGGTCCGGGTAATCCGGGCACTGCAGGTACTGGTTGACCGGCAGCCCTCCGTCGGGACCCAGGGGCAGGCCGGAGGCGGCGAAAACCGGTGAGGGCTTGACCCCCGGTGCCAGAAAGACAATATCTGCGGTCCGGGTGCGGCCGGATGCCAGGGTAACGCAGCCGGTTGCCACCGACTGGACGCGGTCGTTTTCGTGCACCGCGATACCGCGGCGATCCAAAAGGCGACGGACTTTTTCACGGACGGGCCGGGGAAAACGGGACATCAGGGTGCCGCCGGCAAGCAGATGGATTGCCGGGGTGTTTCCGCCGCATTGCCGGGCCAGTTGCCACAGATTGCCGGCGATCTCTACCGCCGCCGGGCCCCCGCCGACAACCGCCAGTGCTGCCGGTTTTTCCCGGACCACTTCCCGCACCCGCTGTCCGGCGCTGATCAGCGTTTCAATGGGTTTGACGGTGTAGATATCCGTCATGTCTCCGGTCACCATGGTTCGGGGAACATAGCTGCCCAGATTGAAGGAAAGCAGATCATAAGACAGTTGGCCGCCGCCGGCCAGATGGACGGCTTTGACGGCCGGGTCGACACGTTCAATCCGGTCCGTAAGAAAGGTGCCCCCCCGGGCTTCCACCGTCTGTCGGGTGGCAAAACGGATTTCCGCCGGCGTATAGGTACCTCCCAGCATTCCCGGTCCCATGCCGGAGTAGTAATGGTAGTCTGACGGTTGTACCACCGTCACCCGGTGGCCTTCGGCCAACAGGCGCGAAAGGTTGGCCAGAACCGTGAGATGGGCGTGACCGCCGCCCGCCAGGATCAGATGGCGGCTCACGAAGCATCCTCCCGGCCGGTCAGGTTTTCCAGTAAATCTCCCAGCCGGTCAATATGGCGTTTTTCTTCTTCGGCCATATCCTGCAGAAAGGTCCGGATGCCGGTTTCGGTGGCCTTGTCCGCCGCGCGGAAATAGAGAACCAGTGCCTGCGCCTCAATGGATATGGCCAGGCCGACAATATCCGTTGTCCGGGTCAGGTCCGGGGTAAAAAACTGTTTCCAGAACATTCTGGATAGGCTCCCGGTGTGTTTCCCGGGATTGGTTTTTCCGCGATCAGGTTGGCCCAGCCGTGTTCGTGCGGCCGGCCGTGGGAATGATCCGGTTCCACCGTTTCCCGGTAATGGTGAATAATCCAGTCGGCGAACAGATTGACCAGTTCCCGACGATCGTAATAGTAAGCCATGCAGCCGGCGGTGTCACTGACCGCCGCCGGCGGTTCCTTTTCGCATTTTCCGGTTTCCCGGTGGTAACCGGGATCGTCTCTGGTGAAGACATTGATATAAAGAAAGCCGCCGGGTTTGAGGGCGCTCCGGATATCCCGGACAATTCGGCTGCGGACCGGTTCTTCCAGGTGGTCCAGGAGGGTAGCGGCCACAATGATATCCCAGGTCCGGCCGGAAAAATCAAAATCGGCCATGTCCGCAAGGTGCGGGGTAACCGGCAGTTTTTCCGCCCGGGCCGTTGCCGCAAGTTTTTCCAGACCGGTCCGGGACCGGTCGACCGCAGTTACCCGGCATCCCCGGCGGGCCAGGAAAAGGGCGTAGCGGCCTTCGCCGCAGCCCAGGTCCAGAGCAGATTGTGAAGTCAAATCCTGCCGGTCGACAAAGTCGGCAAATTCCGACCGGACCATCTGCCCGTAATAAAAATCGTTCTGCCGGTAGACGCCGTTAAAGGTGCCGATATTGTCGGGTGCCATGAAAGCAGAATCCTTTCTATTCTTTCTCCGGTATGGAAACCGGGTTCTCCTGCCGGGCAAGATCATTTATAAAACGCAGGGCGGCCTGCTGCACCGCTGTCCGGGTATCCCGGTGGGTGGTCAGCACATGGCGGCTGGTAATGCTTTCGGTAAGGGGCAGCAGGGTGAGAGTTTTTTTCTTGTCATTCCGTTTCCGGTACCTGCAGTTCTTTCCGGACACGGGCTTCAATCTCGTCGCGTACTTCCCGCATAACGTCCAGTGTCTGGTTTGCGGGGTCGCTGATGCCCCAGTCGGTGATTTCGGCTCCCGGCACATAGGGACAGTTTTCCGCACAGCCCATGGTAATGATTTTATCCGGTTTCATTTCCGCCAGGGCTGTTTCAATGGAGCGGGGCGTGCGCAGAAACATGTCCAGCCCCTTTTCCGCCATGGCTTCCACCATGACCGGGTTGATGACGGCCGCCGGTTCACTTCCGGCGCTCAGGGCCTCGACCCGGTCGCCGGCCAGGTGCCGGGCAAAAGCCGTCGCCATTTTGCTGCGGCAGGCGTTTTCACGGCACAGAAAGAGCACCTTTTGCCGGGAAAACAGGGAGTCCAATTTGGCCGCCTCGGCTTTGACTTCCGCCATAAGATTGGAGTGCATTTTCAGGTCCCCGGGGTTTTCCATCCGGCGATAGCCCATTTCCCCGACAAAATCCGCGGAAAGGGCGTCAAAAAAATATTTGGCGGTCAGGTGAATACCGGTAAACAGGTTTTTCCCCTTGGTGGCGCCCACGCAGAGCATGACGCCTTTCCGGGAGCGGCTCTGGGGGTCGATCAGCCCCAGCTTGTACCGCCGGGACCAGAGGGCCTGGGAACGGTCAATCAGGGCTTTCAACTGGGCGGTAGCTCCGTAAAAATACATGGGCGTGGCCGCCACCACGATATCCGCCCGACGAAGGAGGGGATAGATTTCCCGGATCATATCATCCTCTTCCTGCCGGCAGTACCCGTTTTTTTCGCAGAAGACGCAGCCCTGACAGGGATTGATGGTTTTTCCCGCCACCTCGATGCGGTGGGTGACGGCGCCTTTGTCTCGCAGCTCCTCCAGAAAAGCGTTCAACAGAAAAGCCGAATTTCCTTTTTTGCGGGGACTTCCCGCCAGACCCAGGGCAAACATAATATTCCTTTTTGGTTAATTAACGAATTTGGCCACCAGCCGCATCAGGCTATGATACCGGCGCACAGATATCCGCCGCAGCCACCAGATCGGCAGTACATGCAGGCCGGGGGATGTCTGGATCGGCCGCTTGCGCCGCACGGCCTTCAGCAAATCCCGGGCCACCCGGTCCGGAGAGGCGCCATGTTGCTGATAGAACCGGACGATCCGCTCTTTACGGTTTTCCCCTTTTTTGTCGGTCAGTCTCATGGGGGTGTTTCCCGCCAGCGGGGTGTTGACAAACCCCGGGCAGAGCGTGGTGGTGTGTATGCCGTATTTCGTCAGTTCGATGTTCATCACATCGGCCATCCCTACCAGCGCGAATTTGGAGGCGGAGTAGGCGATCAGGCCGGGCAGGCCCGTCAGTCCGGCGGCGGAAGAGGTGATGATAATGTGGGCTTCACCGTCCTGCGCGATCATTTTCGGTACAAAAAAGTGGACACCGTAAATCGCGCCCCAGAGGTTGATGTTGAGAATCCGTTCCCAGTCGTCCAGGGTGGTCTCCTCGGCATTTGCCCCCACGGAAATTCCGGCATTGCTGTGCAGAATGTCCACCCGGCCGGCCTGTTCAAACACCTCCTCGGCAAAACGCTGCATGGCCGCGCGATCAGACACATCCACCGTGCAGGTCCAGGCTTCGGCTCCCAGTTGCTGAAGTTCGTCCCGGACCTGGTTCAGGTGGCCCGCCTGGATGTCCGCCAGATAAAGACGCGCGCCGCAGCGGGCGAAAGCCAGAGCCGTAGAACGGCCGATGCCGGAGGCGGCGCCGGTAATAACCACATGTTTGTCTTTGAACTGTTTCATCGTTTCCTCCTGTTTATTGAGACGATGGCGGGCGCCTGGCTCAAACGAACAGTTTCAGCACATAGCTGCCCAGTCCCATCAGAGCGAGTCCCAGCAGGACCAGGAGGCAACCCAGGGGCGTGGTGAAATCGCGGGGTTCCACCAGTTGGCGGATTCGGCGGATGGTTTTTTTGCCCGCGGTCAGGGTCATCAGGCCGGTCAGCTTGAGGACGGTTTCCGGCTTCACGGTTATACACCCCAGACCGCCCAGCAGCAGAAACAGACCGCCTCCCCACAGCAGTAATCCTCCGCTGATGACCGCCAGCTCCTGTATCAATTCCATAATCGTCTCCCGCTTTGGTTTGGCTGCGGATTATGTCGCAGCACGATTGGTTTATCCCATATCGTACAACATCATGGTAAACGGCGAGATCGCCTCCCGGTCGGTATACACATTGATACAGGCCGGCAGGCCGGAAGCAAAGGCCCGTTCCAGGGCAGGGCGGATATCTTCGGCGCGGCAGACCATTTCTCCATACCCCCCCAGAGCTTGAACGA
>CAZWCS010000055.1:0-26161 GCA_964632805.1 uncultured Desulfobacterales bacterium | reverse complement strand
TAAAAATAAAAAGAAAGTTATATGTTTTAAAAATTTGAAACGCTCAATTTAGGTTGACGGCTTGGTAAAGCGCTTTCAACCCCGCTTTCCCGGTGTTTTGGCAGCAAGTAACTGGCGCCGTGGTTTTGAAATTGAGCTTGGGTTCGCATGTTTACTTTCTTGATTCATACTTTTCTTTGCTCGCCCAAAGAAAAGTATGCAAAAGAAAGGGCGCCCCGCAGCTTGGCCTCCGGCTTCCCTCACAGGAACGGTTTTTTCGGCGCGGGCAGAAACTCGCCTGACCTTTCATACAGGTGCGTTAAACCGCGTCTGCTCAAACAGTCTGCCCGCGTCTTCCGAAAAAACCGTTCCTGCTCGGCTGCGCTGCAAGGGGCTGGGACCGAGCTTTAAACGCCTTATATTCCTTGGTACGAACGGACGAAGGTTCCGGCAGACCGCCTCCCGGAACCGCCAACCAAATTTTGATAACCTCGAAATCGCATCAAAATCCATAATACCGATTCCGATTCCGAAAGGAGTTCCCTGGAAGTCCAATATCTGCGTTGCGTTGCATCTCTCGTCATGTTACGTACTGCTAAGTACTCTGCATTCCTCAAGATTTGCGGCGCCTTGATCTTAAGCTTTTTACTTTGCCGTCCCAAAATTGACTTTTACGAGGGCATCATCATTCGTTAGGCCACGTCATAAAGATGGCTTTCCAGTTCTTTGAGGGCCTGTTGATATTGGTCTTTGCCGCCGAAGCTGTCGATGATCTCCACCATGGTACCGTAGGTATTGATGGGTTGCAGCCGCAGCACGTCCATGTCTTCGATATTTTCGATGCCTTCGTCGGCGTACTTGTCCAGCAGGGCGTTGATGACCTGCCGGGCTGTTTCTCCGTAGCGGGTAAAATAGTTTTGCTTTTTAACGTTGTCGGCCCGTTCCCGCCGGGTCAGGGGCGGCTGGCCAAAGGCCACGTGGCAGATCAGATCAAAGGGGCCGAAATCTTTGCCCACATCCTCGGCCAGAGGATCGAACAGCACCCCGGCTTCTTCCAGTTCATTGATGATGGCCTGTTTGCGGTCGGCCCGGCGCCATTGGTTTAAAAAATCATCCAGGGAGGCAAAGTTTTTCCGGACCGTGTTTCTGGTATAATCCCGGATGGACTCGGTGATCAGCCGGCCGTCCGGGCCGTAATACTGGACCCGTTCGGCAATGACGGTTACTTCCACGTCCTGGACATAATACTTGACCCGGCCGGCGGCCGGCGGGTCCGCGATGATTTCGCCGGGGGCGGTTTCGGGAGGGGTTTCGTTTTCCGGGATTTCGGGGGCGTGGCCGTCATCATCCGGCGGGACCGGCGAATCTTCCGCGCCCGGTTCATAGACCTGAACCGGTTCCCCGTCAAAATCCGGGTCGGAAAAGTTTTCCGTGGCCCGCTTGAAATCCATGATGGTGAAATAGTACTTGTCAAAATCCTCCTGGATGCGGGTGCCCCGGCCGATGATCTGCTTGAACTCGGTCATGGAATTGATGACCCGGTCCAGCACGATCAGCTTGCAGGTCTGCACGTCCACCCCGGTGGAGAGCAGCCGGGAGGTGGTGGCGATGACCGGATAGCGGCTTTCCGGATCGATGAAGTTGTCCACCTCGATTTTGCCTTCCTGGCTGTCACCGGTGATGCGCATGATATAGCGGTGATTTTTGGCAACTTCGGCGGGGTTTTCATTGCCCAATAACTGGCGCATGCGTTCGGCATGGTCAATGTCTTCGCAAAAGACAATGGTTTTGTCAAAACGGTTGGTGACCTGCAGAAATTCGGTTACCTTGCGGGCGACCAGTTCGGTCCGTTTTTCCAGGACCAGGGATTTGTCAAAATCGGTCAGGTTGTATATGCGGTCTTCAATGGGGTGGCCGTGCCGGTCGCGCTTGCCGTGTTCCGGCCGCCAGCCCATGAGGTCTTTGTCCAGGTCGATCCGGACCACCTTGTAGGGCGCCAGAAAACCGTCTTCAATGCCCTGCCGCAGGGAATAGGTGTAGACCGGATCGCCGAAATAATGAATATTGGAGACATAGCGGGTTTCTCTGGGGGTGGCGGTCAGGCCGATCTGGGTGGCGGCGGAAAAATATTCCAGGATTTCCCGCCAGGCGGAATCTTCGGCCGCGCTGCCCCGGTGGCATTCGTCGATGATGATCAGGTCGAAAAAATCCGCGGAAAAGTGGCGGTAGATGTTCTGGAATTCTTCGGTGCCGGAGACGGCCTGGTACAGGGCCAGGTAAATTTCATAGGAGGGATCCACCTGGCGGTTTTTGATCTTGGTCATGGCCCCGCCAAAGGGCTTGAAGTCATTGACCCGGGCCTGATCCACCAGGATGTTGCGGTCGGCCAGAAACAGAATCCGTTTTCTGGTGCGGGACTTCCACAGCCGCCAGATGATCTGAAAGGCGGTATAGGTTTTGCCGGTGCCGGTGGCCATGACCAGCAGGATGCGGTCCCGGCCTTTGGCAATGGCTTCGATGGTGCGGTTGATGGCGTTGATCTGATAATACCGCGGGGTTTTGCCGGTGCTGTCGAAATAGTAGTCCTGGGTGACGATTTGATTGACGGTATCGTCGATGCCCCGGGCGCGGCGATATCGCTGCCAGAGGTGTTCCGGCGAAGGAAACGCGTGTAAGGGCAGCTCGGTTTCCGAGGGACCGTCGGTATCCAGGCGATCGTGTTCCAGAAAGGCGTCGCCATTGCTGCTGTACACAAACGGGACATCCAGGATTTCGCCATAACTCAGGGCCTGCTGCATGCCATGCCCGACCGAATGGGTGTTGTCCTTGGCTTCAATGACGGCCAGGGGAAGATTGGATTTGTAAAAAAGAATATAATCGGCGCGCTTGACTTTGCCGCGGGTGACCAGCTTGCCCCGGACAATGACCCGGCCGTCGGTAAAAGAAACTTCTTCCCGGATCTGCTCCATCTTATCCCACCCGGCCTGCTCCAGGGCGGGGGTGATATATTTGGTGCAGATATCGCGTTCCGTGAGATGCTTTTTATTCATAATCCGTGTGAAATCTATTGATAAAAACCTTTTTATATCATATCGACCTCACAAGTCAAATAAAGCAAAGGGCCCCCCAGGGCATCGACAATTCCGGGGACAGAAGATAAGCTGGTGAAAGCCGGGCCGTTAACCGCGATTGTTCAAAAGCCATGGGCAAAATTTTTATCACAGGAAATCACATCAAATGAACGTCAGGCCCTGCAGAAGCATGAGCGGACAGGTCGTCCGCTGGGCAGCCCCGGGTTTTTGGAGCGACTGGAGAAGCAGATAGGGCGTACCTTAAAGCCCGGCAAGCCTGGCCCTAAACCGAAAGAGAAGTGATTATTTGCTTAGATAAGTATGAATGTCCCCGGAATTTGTGTCCCGGAATTTCGGAATTTTCAGTATAAAAATCCTTGACATCCGGTCTTTATTTGGTATCATAAAAAGACTGGAGGTGATCCAATGAATATGATAAACGACATTAAACCTGTCACTTATTTAAAATCCAAAGCCGCAGATCTTTTGAAGCAAATAAACGAAACCCATCGTCCTGTGATAATAACACAGAATGGGGAACCCCGAGCAGTCCTTCAAGATCCCAAAAGTTATGAAGACATGCGGAATGCTATCGGCCTGTTAAAACTGATTTCGCAGGGTGAGGATGATGTGCGAAATGGTCATGTAAAAGCGCAAGAGAAAGTTTTCAAAGAGATTGAAGATTCATTGAAAGCAAAGCCAAGATGACTTCAGCGTTTAAAGTTGTTTGGGCCAATGTGGCAGAAAATGATTTAAAGAATATTATTGCGTACATTGCAGAAGATAGCCCTCAAAATGCTTTGAACATTTTAAACAAAATACGACAAGAAGCTTCCAACCTATACGCTCTCCCCGAAAGAGGCAGAATTGTTCCAGAGCTTCAAGACCAAGGGATAGTCCAATACAGGGAATTAATCATTTCACCTTGGAGATTAATTTGTCGAATTTTTGAGCGGAAAGTATATGTATTATCCGTTATCGATTCACGCCGGAATGTTGAAGACATCCTGCTAAAAAGATTTATTCATAAAGCATAGAACTGCGAACAAGGGCATCAGCAGACCGCAAACAGCCGCGGCTGCTGATGCCCGCCGGTCTGCTGAAGGGAGAAGCATTTATGATAATCCTTATGAAAGGCTGGAGCGAAGACGAATTTGCCGACACCAATCTTATGGCGCCCTGCGGGCTGTATTGCGGCACCTGCGGTGTGTATATCGCCACCAGGGACAACAATCCCAAATTCAAGGCCGCCCTGGGCAATCTTTACGGCACCCCGCCGGAAGAGACCGAATGCCTGGGATGCATGCAGACCGACCCGCCGGAGAACCTTTATGGATTCTGCCGGTTGTGTTCCATCCGGGATTGTGTTCGCGAGCGGGGATTTTACTCCTGCCATCAGTGTTCCGACTGGCCCTGTGATATGATTACCGAGTTCGGCCTGGCCACCGGCCGGCGGGTGATGCAGCGCGCCATTCCGCTGTGGCGGGAAAAAGTCGCCGAGTACGGAGACGAAAAGGGCAGTGTGGAATGGGCCCGGGCCGAATGCGAGCGCTATCACTGTTCCGCCTGCGGGGCGCCGCTGTTCCGGGGCGCCCAGCGCTGCCGCGCCTGCAAACGGGAGGTGGCCGACGAACTGGACGGCCGGTTGTAGTTGTTGTTTATTCTTGATGGTTTCGTAAAAAGTCCTTACCTTCCTGCGAAAGCCGGAATCAAGAAACATCTGACGCGGTTATCTGAAAAGAGCAAGCTGAGGTTTTCATGAGTTTACACGGGCAAGGCTGACGCCTTCGCCCGTGCCACCCAATTAAAGGAATTTTGTGTTGCCCGTGATATTTCCCGGCACCTTGATTCACAGGGAACATACCCATATGTCATTATACTTGGGCTTTCCAGATAAGGGCGACATCTGATTTTACTGGATCGCCGGGTCAAGCCCGGCGATGACGGGTATGTAAATTCGATTTTTACGAGTTCATCATTCTTTTGTTGTTCAAAAATCGTTTTGAGAATGTTTTTCCGGATTATTTTTTCTGCGGGATGATTTTTTCCTTGACAAAGGGGGTGGATTTCCCAAAAATAACTTATCAAACGATTGATTGATTTTATATCGGCTGTTTTGGGGGACATGTGAAACAGCAAAAACGAGCGGAAGCAACCCGGAAACGAATTCTGGACGCCGCAGAAGCGCTGTTTGCCCGGCAGGGGTTTGACGGCACCTCCATTCGGCAGATTGTTCGGGATGCCGATATTTCCATTCAGACCCTGCATTATCATTTTATCAACAAGCTCTCTTTGTATCACGCCGTTCTGGAACGATCGATTCTTCCGCTCATGACCATGATCGACGGTCATGTAAAGGAAATGCTGGCCCATGATATCAGCGACGATGCCATTCTGCACACCTATCTGGGCCGGATCATCGATGAACTGTTTGACATTTTTCATGCCGCCCCCAATTATCCCCTGCTGTTTTTCCGGCAGTGGCTGGAACAGGACCGGGATTTAATGCTGGTGGAACTGGAGCAGTTGATCCCGACGCTGCTGGAGTGGTCCGAAGTCGGGCGGCAACTGGAGGGCGGCCGGGGCAAAGAGCGGGCGGACCTGCGCCTTTTGCTGCTCAACTTTACCTGGATATATACCGGTCTGTTTGTTAACTCCAACTTTATCGGTGAACTGATCGGCATCGCGCAAAGCGACCCGGCGTATCTGCCCCATTTGAAACAGCACGCCAAACTGGTTACCCGGCGGCTTCTGGGGCGCAATGCGCATTAACCGGATATTTTTTTTTTGATTGCTTCCTCCGGGAATCAATAATTTCCGGAGGGGCGCCAAATACCAATTGCCGCAAATTGCAGAGGAGGAAGAGAGCCTATGGAAGTCAGGGATGAACAGACCCAAATCGTGTGGGATTTTCTGGAAACCGCTTTCCGGACCGGCACCCTGGACCGGATTCTTGACCTGGCGGGGGTGATCACCGGCAAAGAATTCGAGGATATGTCCCAGGCCTTTGCCGATCTGGAAGACGTGTTCATGGAGATGGCGGACACTTCTTCCATGGAGGAAAAATTCGGCCAGACCTATGCGGCCGTGCAGGCCCTGACCGACGATGAGATTCTGGAAGGTCTCGGGATTGTTATCGGGGTGATTACCCCGGTTCTTAATCTGATCATGCAGCAAACCCAAACCGGCAGCCTGGTCACCTCGGAGACCCAGGAAGCAGTGAAGGAAAAAATCGGCAAAGCCTTTAAAGCCTTGAGTGCGGTAGCTTCCGTTGCTCTCCGTACCTACCTGTCCTCTCCGGACGGACGTTCCGCAAAAGATTACGGCCGTCTGGTCGGCCAGGGGTTGAACGCCTTGACCGGCCTGGGGAACGAAGGGTTTGCCGGACGGTCCGGCGGGGCGTCGGATTTCATGGCCGGGGTGTTTGAGGCGGCAGACGGCCGGGCCATCCGGCAGATGACGGATACCCTGGCGGACGGTTTCCTGGATCAGCGGCCCCCGCTGTTGCGGTGGACGGCGGCAACCGCCGTCAAGCGGGCCAGAAAGCGTATATTGGGGTAGGAAAAGGGAGTCACGTTATGAGTAAAAAAGAAGACTTGCAAAAAATCGTGGGTCCGGAGCAGGTGCTGGACGATCCGGATGTCCTGCAGGGGTTTCAGACAGATAACGATAACATCGCCGGTCACCCGCCGGCCTGTGTGGTCAAACCGCACAACGCCGAACAGGTGCAGCAGGTGGTGGCCCTGGCCAATGAGCAGGGGTGGCCCCTGGTGCCCGTTTCCTCCCGGGGGGAGCGGGCCCGGGGAGATACGGTGCCGTTTTCCGAAGGGGCGGTGATCATGGATCTGTCGGACATGAAGGCCGTTGTCCGGGTGGACCGGCGTAACAAGGTGGCCATGGTGGAGCCCGGGGTCACTTTTGAAACGTTGATCGCGGCGGTGGAAAAAGAGGGGCTGCGGGTGGAAATGCCGCTTTCTCCGAGACAGGGAAAGTCCGTGCTGGCCAGCCTGCTGGACCGGGAACCCACCACGGCGCCCAAGTATAACTGGGATGCCTGCGATCCCCTGTGCTGTCTGGAAGTGATTTTCGGCAGCGGGGATCTGTTCCGCACCGGCAACGCCGCCGGGCCGGGCACCCTGGAGGAGCAGTGGGCGGCCGGTCAGGCCCAGAAGGTTTCCATGGGGCCGGCCCAGACCGATATCGGTCGGTTGATTCAGGGGGCCCAGGGCACCCTGGGAATTGCCACCTGGGGTACCATCAAACTGGAATTACAACCAGCGTTGCGCAAGGGGTTTCTGGTGGGGGCCGAGGAGCCGGAAGCATTGATTGATTTTGCTTATAAACTGCTCTGGCGCAAGTTGCCGGATGTCTGCCTCCTGCTGAACCGGTATGATCTGGCGGCCATTTACGGGGTGGAGGCCGCGGGCCTGCCGGCCTGGGTGCTGGTCTATTCTTTGTCCGGCCTGGAGTATCTGCCGGAAGAGCGCTTGCAGTACATGGAAGCCGATATCGCCGGCCTGGCCAAATCCTTTGCGGTGGCGCCGGTGCGACATATGGCGGGGGTGTCCGGGGACAAGCTGGTGGACCGCATCACCCGGCCGGCAGAAGATATCCATTGGAAGTCGGCTCCCCGGGGCGGCTGCCGGGATCTGTTCTTTTTAACCACCCTGGACCGGGCGCCGGAATTCATCCGGGCGGTCACCGCCGAGGCGGCCGAGCACGGCCTGGCGGCGGAAAACCTGGGCGTGTACTTGCAGCCCGTCCGGCACGGTACCGGCTGTCATGTGGAATTCAGCTTTTTTTATGATCCCGGCGATGCCGAACAGGGACAGCAACTCTCCGCTTTGCTGGACAGTGCCCTTACCAGATGCCTGGACCTGGGGGCCTTTTTCTCCCGGCCCCACGTTTCCTGGGCAGGGCCGGTCTATGACAAATGCCCGGATACGGCCCGGGCCCTGCAAAAAATCAAAGCGATTTTTGATCCCGCCAATGTTTTGAACCCCGGCAAGCTCTGTTTCGGGAAGGAGGCATAAATATGAGTAATCTGGCTGCTCTGAAAAACGATATGGAGGCCTGTTCCCGCTGCTCCCACTGCAAGTGGGTACCCATGGCCCAGATTAAAAGCTGGCGGTTTGCCAAGCTCTGCCCCTCGGTGGAGCGCTTTCATTTTCATACCTATTCCGGCGGCGGCAAAATGATCGCCGCCAACTCCATGCTGGAGGGGCGCAGTGAGCTGAACGACGTGGTGGCCGACATCATGTATACCTGTCAGTTATGCGGCGCCTGCCAGGTGTCCTGCCAGGCCTACCGCGATGATATCGACCTGGCCGACGTGCTGCTGGAGATCCGGGCCAAATGCGTGGAAGAGGGCTATGTCCTGCCGGATCATCTGGAGATGATCGAGAGCATGAAAAAAGAGGACAACACCCTGGGTTGTCTCAAGCGGGAGCGGGGGGACTGGGCGGAAGGCCTGAATATTCCCGACATCAACACCCGCACCGTGGAAGTGCTGTTTCACGCCGGATGCCGGTTTTCCTATGACGAGGACCTGCGGCCGACCGTGCGGGGCTGGGCGCGGTTGTTCAAGGACGCCGGGGTGGATCTGGGAATCGCCGGCCGGGACGAAGCCTGCTGCGGGGGCCGGGCGTTTGAAGTGGGCTACCAGGGGGAGATGAAAAATTTTGCCGATGACATGGCCAGCCGGGTCAAGGCGTCCGGGGCCAACCTGCTGGTGACCCCCTGTTCCGACTGTTACTATACCTTTAAGTATCTGTACCCCAAAAACGGTTTGGACCTGGGGGTGCCGGTATTGCATACCACGGAATATGCCGCCTCCCTTATCAGGGAGGGCTGGCTCCAGTTTCATCAGGCCGTTCCGTTGCGGGTGACCTATCATGATCCCTGCCATCTGGGCCGCCGGGGAGAGGTCTACAAGGCCGGCTGGAGCGGAGACAACAAGCTGGAGCGGCCGGTGCGGTTCAAACAGACCGGTTCCCTGGGGATTTTCGATCCCCCCCGGGAGGTGATTCGTTCCGTGCCCGGGGTGGAGCTGGTGGAGATGGAGCGTATCCGGGAGTATGCCTGGTGCTGCGGCGCCGGCGGCGGTGTGTATGAAGCCTTTCCGGATTATGCCGAATGGACCGCCGCGGAGCGCCTGGAAGAAGCCCGGGCCACCGGGGCCGAAGCCATTGTGACCGCCTGCCCCTGGTGTGAACGGCTTTTCAAAGACGTCCTGGAAAATACGGAAAACGATCTGAAAGTCCTGGATATTATGGATCTGCTGAATATGTCCTTAGGAGGAAAATAAGATGAAACAGTTTTCACAGGAGATGTATCAGGAACTGGAAAACATTCTGGGACCGGAAAATGTCTCCCAGGAACCGGCTGTCATGGATGGCTACTCCTGGCAACCGATTTTTAACCTGACCGATGAAAAATGGCGTCCCCGGCCGGCGGCGGTGGCCATGCCGGAATCCACCGAGGAAGTGCAGCAGATCATCCGGCTGTGCAATCAATATCAGGTGCGGTTCAAGCCCCACAGCACCGGCTGGGCGGCCTGGGGCAGCCCCTCACAGGAGGGGGAACTGCAGATTGACCTGCGGCGCATGGGCCGCATCCTTGAGCTGGATGAAAAAAACAAGTACGCGGTGGTGGAGCCCTATGCCTGCTGCGCCCAGATTCAGGCCGAAGCCATGAAAAAAGGGCTGACCTGCCATATCATCGGGGCCGGGCCCAACACTTCGGCCCTGGCCAGCGCCACTTCCGGATGGGGGTACGGCGGCACCGGCCTGTCCACCGGCTATGGCGGCCGCAATGTGCTGGGGGTAGAATGGGTCCTGCCCAACGGGGATCTGCTGACGCTGGGTTCTCCCGGTTCGGAAGCCGGCTGGTTCAGCGGCGACGGCCCCGGCCCCAGCCTGCGGGGGATGATGCGGGGGTTTTCCGGCGCACAGGGGTCCATCGGTGTATTTACCAAATGTGCCGTCAAATTGTTTCCCTATTACGGCCCGCGGGAGCCCAAAATCGACGGAATTCTGTTGGACGTGCAGACCGAGGTGCCCAAAACGGAAAAAATGTTTTTCGTGCTGGCGCCCAGTTACCAGAAATACGCGGATATTTCCTATGAGATCGGCAACGCCGAAATCGCCAACTGGTTTGCCCGCAGTCCGCTGGCGGCCGGACCGGACCTGTTCATTCCCCGGGCCGCGGAAAAGATTTATAAATCTCCGGCCATCCGTTCTTTGTTAAAAGCCTTCCGGCACCTGGGCGTGCTGCTGCTCAGCTCCGAATCTTCGCGGGAGGTGGAATACCAGGAAAAGGTTCTGCGGAAAATCGCCTTAAAAACCGGCTGTGTCCTGGTGGATTTAAGCAAACTGCCCGGCTACGGGTTCTGGTGGTGGCTGATGGGCGTGCGTTCCATTCCCACCGCCTTGACCTTCCGGGCGGGGGGCGACTTTCTCACCAGCTACGGCAGCCCGGTGGAATACGACAATGCCGTCCGGCAGGCGGAAGTGGCCACGGAATACAAACAGAAATTTATTGATATGGGCTGTTTTTTCGACGACACCTCCGATATCGGCTGGGGCGGCATTTATGAGGGTTCGGCCAACTGGGGGCACTGTGAAATGGCGGCCATGTTTGTGCGCAATGACGGCCAAGCCGATCAACGTACCCGGTATCTGGAAGAATCCGCCCAGAGTACCGTGGAACAGACCCTGGGACTGGGGCTGTCCAACCTGCCGCCGGGTGCCTGGAAGGAATACGGTCCCAAGCTGTACAACTATCATCTGTGGCAATCCAAACTGAAAACGGCGTTTGACCCCAATTGTGCCGGAGACGAAGAGTGGTATGTGCCGCCGATGGACAGGATAGAAGAGGAGATAAAGAGCTGAGGTGTGTGAGATCGTGTGATAAAATGCGCGTCATCGCGAGGAGCGTCAGCGACGCGGCGATCCCAGGCGATTTGGCAGGGGGCAAACCTAAGGAGATGTAAGGTTGGAGATTGCTTCGGGCACTGTGGTGCCCTCAATGACGAGACGTGCGGAAGCTGTGGCCGGGTTGAGATACGAATCCCGCCATGGCCCTCGTAAACTGCAACATCTTGATGCGTGAGGCAGTAAATGAATAATACTGTGTTAGTTGTTATGGAAACCAACGAGGCCGGGGAGATTGTCCCGGCCTCCCTGGAAGCGCTGGCTGCCGCCCGGAAGGTGGCGACGGACAGCGGCCGTTCCCTGGCGGCGGCGGTAGTCGGAAATCAGGTGTCTGCGGCGGCGGAGCAGTTGCAGGCCTATTTACCCGGTTCCATCTACGTGACCGAAGATGAGTCCCTGGCAGGATGTCCGGCGGAGCCGACCGCCCGGGCCCTGGAAAGCATCATGACGCAGGCGGAGGCCGGTCTGGTGATTTTTGCCCACACCCTGACGGCCATTGATCTGGCCCCGCGGGTGGCCGCGGCCTGCGAAGCCGGCCTGATTATGGACTGCGTCCGGATGGAAGTGGAAAACGGAGAGGTTCTGTTTACCAAGCCGGTGTTCAGCAGCAATGTCATGGCGGTGTATGGCTGTGATACCCTTCCCGCGCTGGTAACCATGCGGGCCCGGGCCGCCGAACCTGCGGAACCGCTTGATTCTGCGGCCGGAAAGATTGAGACCGTGGCCCTGGACCTGGGCGCCGCCGCGCAAACCATGGAAGTGCTGGATCGCACCAGAGAAGAAGGCGAGGGGGTGGACCTGTCCAAGGCGGATGTTATTGTCGCCGGCGGCCGCGGCCTGGGCGGGCCGGAAGGGTTTGATTTGTTGCGGGAACTGGCGCAGGCCATGAACGGCGCGGTGGGTGCCAGCCGGCCGCCCTGCGATCTGGAATGGGTCTCCCCCAAACTGCAAGTGGGGCTGACCGGCGAGATCGTGGCCCCGGCCCTGTATGTGGCGGTGGGCATTTCCGGCTCCTTTCAGCATCTGGCCGGAATTACCGATTCCAAGGTGATTGTGGCCGTCAACCGCGATGAAAAAGCCTATATTTTCAAGGTGGCCGATTACGGAGTGGTGGGGGATTATGAGGAGGTTATCCCCGCGTTTTTAGAAGCCGTCTCAAAAAACGCCTAACGCCCAATTACGGCGTTGCGGCCCGGCTCAAAATACTTACATACTATAGTATGCTCCGTCTTCTCGCCGGCCCGCGCCTTGTACTTGGACGTTATCCATTTTTTTGAGAAGGCTTCTATAAGATTAACATTAAGGAGAACAAGACAATGCATATTGTGGTCTGTATCAAGCAGGTGCCGGATCCCGAAGGGTCCCGGGATTCGTTTGAAATCAATGCGGAAACCTTGCGGGTGGAGCCCCGGGGGATTCCGCCGGTGTTGAGTCTGTTTGATGAGAACGCCCTGGAAGCGGCCCTGCGGATCAAGGACGGTGATAAAGAAAACACCCGGGTGACCGTACTCAGCATCGGCAAGCGGGTGGCCGATGCAGTCATGCTGAAGTCTCTGGCGGCCGGGGCGGACCAGCTGGTAAAAGTGGAAGACCCCTCCTTTGAGGCGGCCCTGCTCGACAGCAATGGCGCGGCGGATATACTGGCGGCGGCCATAAACAAGCTGGAGGCGGTGGACCTGGTGCTGACCGGGCGACAGGCCGCGGACTGGAATGCCGGTCAGACCGGCTTGATTCTGGCCAAAAAACTGGGTTTTCCCTGTGTGACCCTGGCCCGCAGCGTCACCGCCGAAGCAGAGGCGGTAGTGGTGGAGCGGGTCCTGGCGGACGGGTTTGAAACCGTGCGGGCTCCTCTGCCGTGTGTGGTCATGGTCAGCAACGAGATCGGGGAACTCCGCTATCCGGCCATGAAGGAACGGCGGGAAGCCCGCAAAAAACCGGTTACCGGCTGGAAGGCCGCGGATATCGGTTATGATGCGCCGCCGGCACCCCGGATGGTTTTAAAACATTTGTTTTATCCGGAAGTGGAAGAGGGCCGGTGCCGGTTCATCAGCGGCGACTCCCCGGCGGACGCCGGCCGCAAACTGGCGGAAACATTGAAACAGGAACAGGTGATCGAGTAATGACCGCCCCGATTCAAGAAGCCTGGAACGGGCCGGGTCGACAGGACGGCACCATCACCGTTTTTCAGCCGGAATATGACGGCCTGCATATCGACCCCCGCAAACGCGGCCATTCTGAATGGTGGTATTTTGACGCCCGGCTGGACAACGGGTACACCGTGGTGTTTTTCTTCTGGGCTCGGCATCAGCGCACCGGCAAAACCGCCGTGGAAATTGTGGTCTATCCCCCGGAGGGCAAAAAGATCCAGCGCGTGTATGACTATCCCCGCTCGGCCCTGGCGGCTTCCAAAGAAAACGCCAATGTCCGGATCGGAAAAAATTATATCCGGGTGGACGATGCGCCGGAGGATAATCTTCCGACCTATGAAATTTTTCTGGATGAAGGAAACCTGGGCTGTCATCTGACCTATCAGGCCCAGGTACCTGGCTGGATGCCGGGCAGCGGGTATACGCAGTTCGGTAAAATGGGCCATTTCGGCTGGTGTGTGGCCTTGCCCCGGGCGGCGGTGCAGGGCACCATCACGGTTTCCGGCAAGACGCACCCGGTAACCGGCATCGGTTATCATGATCATAACTGGCTGAACTTCATGCTGCCCCGGGTGGTGGACGACTGGTACTGGGGACGCATTTATTCCGAAAATTTTACCCTGATTTATGCCCATGTACAGTGCAACCGGAAGATGGATAATTATCCGGTGAAGGTGATGATGCTGGCCCAGGGAAAGGAGATTGTTCTGAGCACTGGAGAATATGAACTTGCGGACGCCGATTTTGTCTACAACGAAATCGCGGGCAACCACTATCCTTCTTCTTTGCAGTTCACCCTTGCCGAGCAATTGCGCCTGTCTCTGCAGGTGCGTCACCTTATTGACGCCGAAAATCTGCTGTTGGAGGTGGGACCGGTCCTGCGTCTGGCCTTGAAACACGTTTTACGGCTGAAGCCGGGATATTTTCGCTTCTCTTCCGATTTCCATCTGACCTTTACCCGGGACGGCAAAACCTTCGAGGAAAAAGGGGAAACCCTGCATGAAATGGTGGTGTTGAAATAGTTCGTCGAACTCATAAACCCAAATTAAGGAGAGGGGACATGGAAAAATACGATGTCGTGATTGCCGGAGGTGGTCCGGGCGGTTCCTATGCCGCTAAAACCGCCGCGGAACTGGGTTTAAAAACCGTTTTTCTGGAGCGCGCCCGCACCGTGGGCGAAAAAAACTCCTCGGGCTGCGGTCTGGGGCAGCACTGGTGGGTGGATTTTCCAGAGATCATGGAAAAGGTGGAGGCGTTGCCGTCGTTTCGGAATATCCGCTTCTGTGATTTTAAGATTATCGACGAAAACGACGACCTGGTCACTACGATTCATACGGCCCGCACCCCTCAGGATGAAAACCGGATCAGTTATAAGGGGAAACCCCGGGGAATGACCGGGGCCAGTATTTACCGTTCGGACCTGGACCCCATGCTGGCCGACCTTGCCGTCCAAGCCGGGGCTGAGCTGCGTACCTCGACCACGGTGACCGATGTGGTCAAGGAAAAAGATACCGTTACCGGCGTGGTTACCCATACCGGGGAAAAGATCATGGGGGAGATTGTTATCGGCGCCGACGGCGCGCACTCTACCGTTGCCATTCAATCCGGTATTCGTAAACGGTTCCGGAAAGACGACATTACCCTTTGTGTGCAGCTTGATTTTGCCTGCGATGAACAGCGGATGGATGATGTCCTCGGGGAAGCCGAACGGGTCTGGTTTGGCCCGTTCTGCGGGGCTTACCAGGTGAATTTCCGGGACGGTTTTCACCTCGGTCTGGGCCAATGGCTGGATATATGGGAGATGAAGCCGGAGGCCTTTATTAAACAAATTCTCAAAATCCCCGCCTTTCAGGCCATGTGCCGGGCTGTTGACGCGGAGATGCGGGAATTTCAGGTGCATCTGCTGCCTTGGAAACCACGACCTGAAAAAACCTATGGCAACGGCGTCATGCTCATCGGTGATGCCGGCGGGTTTCCCTGTCCCATGGAGGCGGAAGGCATCTGGCACGCCTGCCTGACCGGCAAATTTGCGGCGGAAACCGCAGCCAAGGCACTTTCCAGCAAGGATGTCTCCAACAACACCTTGCGTGAATACGAGCGGAAATGGAAAGCGCCCAAGCCGCTGGGCAACGAATACACCTATGGCCGGGAGTTTGTGAACCTGTGGCGCAATTCCGCATTTGATCCGGTATTTATGAAAAAGCTGGTAAATTTTCTGGGCGAGCTCCAGTGGCTCAACGGCCCCAGCCCCATATTTGACTGGAGCACCGGCCACATGGAAGCCTTCAACGATCATCTGGGGCATGTTCTGGATATCCTGCCGGAGCTCGGCGAGTTTGGCAAAAAATACGTGGCTCCGCTGGGCGGGGGCCTTTCCGATGCCAACCGGGACAAGATTGCCAACCTGCTGGTCGGGCCGGTTAAATCAAAACTGCCGTTTCTGCCGGAAGGCATGATCAGAAAGGTCGTCAGGAAATTTCTCGGTAAAGAGGAAAAGCGATTTTTATAAGATTGATGCCCTCGTAAAAAGTCGTCACTCCGGGCTTGACCCGGAGTCTATGCATAATTAAGGAATTGAAAAAACTGGATAGCGGATCAAAGCTCGTCCCGGACAACGATCCGGTCCGGTATGACAAAAAAGATGTTTTTCGACTTTTTACGAAGCCGTCAAGATTGACAATCCCAACGAAGGATATAACAATATAGAGGGATGCCATCATGGAAGAAAAACGCATAAACAATGTGGAAGAATTCGTCAAATTCAAAGCCAACAATATGCATTATCGTGTGGAGGGCGTGGATCCGGGGGACTTTATCACTTACGATGAGTCCAAATGTACCGGTTGCGGTGACTGCGCCATGGTCTGCGCGGCCAGCTTATGGACGGTTCCGGAAGGCGGCAAGGCACGGTTATCGGACAAATACAAGGAGCGCTGCATGGAGTGCGCCGGCTGTTATGCCGTGTGCGAAGCCGATGCTATTGATTTCCGGTATCCCGACGGCGGGGCGGGGCTGATTATTTTGCATGGCTGAGATGACATCATTATTTGGAAAGTAGGTGATTCGTCAAAAGTATCTGATTTTACTGGATCGCCGGGTCAAGCCCGGCGATGACGGGTATGTAAATTCGACTTTTAGGAGGGCATCAAATTTGACAGACTTGTAAAAGTCGTCACTCCGGGCTTGACCCGGAGTCTATGCATAATTAAGGAATTGAAAAAGCTGGATACCGGGTCAAATTTCGTCCCGGACACCGATCCGGGATCCGGTATGACAAAGAAGATGTTTTCCGATTTTTTACGAGTCCATCAAAATTTGGCGCGATCCTGTAAAAGCAACCGGCTAATCACATAAGAGATCGTGGGGGCGTTTTTTTGTGGTGGCCGGGGAGGTGCTGGACGCGCTCCGCAAGGCCAATGTGGTCATAAGAAAAACGGGAAATCCCGTCCCCCCGCTCGTCATCGCGAGGAGCGCCGGCGACGCGGCGATCCCCGGCGATATGGCAGTGGGTAGGATGAAAGAGGCAAACGGAAGAGATTGCTTTGACGCTGTGCTCTTCGTAATGAGAGATTTGAAGACCGGAATACAGGGAAGGGAGGAGGTATGCTCCTGCAGCTACAGGCAGCCAGTCGCGAGACGCAGGAGAAACTGGTGGCCGATCATCCCTTTCCGCCTCAATGGCGCACCATGGAAGAACTGGAGGCGGTTACCAACCAGTGGCTGCAACAATTTCTGACTGAACGCTCCCGGGTTGCCCGAAAACGGGACGTCTTCTCGTTGGTCGGTGATGTGGTTGACCACGCCCTTCGCACGGATCGCCCGGAACATATCGATCTTGCGCACTTCCCCGCCAAAAAGAAAATCCGAATTGTTAACGCCCTGCATCGGTTTAACCTTCTGGTCACTTCCTATGAACGCTATACCCGCCTGTTGCGACCAACCATCCAGGAGGTCGCGGCCCGGTATCAACGCCCGGCCCGGTTGCTGGAGCTGGGCAGCGGTTCCGGCGAATTTGCCCTGGAGCTGACGCGACGGTCGGAAGAAAAGCGACTGCCGGTTGAAGTAACCGGCTCGGACTACCTGCCCGAATATGTGGAACACGGGAACATGCGGGCCCGACAGGAGGGCGTCAAGGTACGGTTTCGCCTGGTCAATGCCTTTGATATGCAGGACCTGGGGCCGGATGCCTACGACATTATCCTGATCTCGCAGAGCATGCATCATTTTACGCCGGGACAACTTGCCATGATGCTGGCCCAGGCAAAAACAGTGGCGACTACCGCCTTTGTCGGCATCGACGGTTACCGGGGGCTTTTGTTTTTTGCCTCCGTCCCTGCGCTGACCTGGCTGCTGTGTTGGCAACCGTTCATCGTGCACGATACCATTCTGTCCGGCTGCCGGGCTTACAGTGAATACGAACTGGAACTCATGGCCCGCATCGCCGTGCCGGACACGGACATCAGCGTTAACGAACTCTTCCCCGGCGTGTCCGTACTGACGGCACGTTTTGACAGGTGAGGCCGCCGCCGGCAGTATTTCAGAAATCTTCCGGTTCTCCTGGAAAAACCTTGACATATCTTATTGATATTCATAAATAAAGATATAAAGGCCCTTGCCCGTTGCCGGGCAGGGGAATAAGCCGGTTGTATCGGCAGGCGCTGTTCGACCGTCCATGTAATGAGGATGTTATGCTGAAAAAATTCGAAACCGGCGTTATCGGGGTCCTGATTGCCCTGATGATGCTGGTGGTTTTTATCTCCACCATTGAACTGGTAGTCCTTCTTATCCGGGATATCTTCGCCCCGCCGAAATTCTGGCTGGGAATCGAGCAGTTGTTTGAGATATTCGGTTTTTTTCTTATTCTTCTGATCGGCCTGGAACTGCTGGAAACCATCAAGGCCTATCTTTCCTCCAATGTGGTCCATTCGGAAATCGTCCTGGAAGTGGCCCTGATCGCCATCTCCCGCAAGGTGATTATTCTGGATGTAAAGGAGTATGCGCCCATGACCATGGTCGGCATTGCCGCCCTGATTCTGGCCATATCCGTTGCTTATCTGTTTATCAAACGCTGCCGCATGTGCGAAGCCGAAACAGATACGGATGACAAAAGTTGTTCCGAGCCCAGGCCGCGTTCCTTCCTGTGACGATATTTGTATCAGTTTGCAATTATGGATGGACACTTCCTATGATTTGAAATGTCCCTGCCCGGTGGCTTCCAGCACCGTCCGCCAGAGCTTGCTGTGGGGATCGACCTGTTTGCGTTTGCCCACGGACAGATGCATGGGAACGTGGACGAAATGGTTGTTCCAGAACCCCACGATCATCTTGGTTTTGCCGGCCATGCCGGCATGGACCGCGTCCCGGCCCAGGAAACCGCAGAAGACACTGTCGTTGGCGTTGGCCGGAAGGCTTCGGATCATGTAGCTGGGATCGATGTATTTCAACGAAATTTCAATGTTGCGGGATATGAAGTATTCGGTAATGCGGTCTTTTAAAAACACGCCGATATCTTTCAGTTTCAGGTTCCCCGAGGGGTCGCGGACCTCTTGTTCACCGGAAAAAAATTTCTGGCCGGCGCCTTCGGCCACCACGATAACCGCGTGCTTGCGCCGCTGCAGGCGTTTTTCCAGGGCTGCCAGCAGGCCCTCTTCCCCGTCAAGATCAAAATCGATTTCCGGAATCAGGACGAAATTGACATCCTGCCGGGCCAGGGCGGCGGTGGCCGCGATAAATCCCGAATGCCGGCCCATCAGTTTGATCAGGCCGACCCCGTTGGGATAGGCTTCCGCTTCATTGTGGGCGCCTTTAATGGCGCTGGTGGCAATGTCCACCGCCGTGTCAAACCCGAAAGAGCGGGATATCAGATGAATGTCGTTGTCAATGGTTTTGGGAATCCCGATAACGCTGATTTTCAGTGCCCGCGCGGTAATTTCTTCGGCGATCCTGGTAGCGGCCATCAGGGTGCCGTCACCGCCGATCATAAACAGAATGCCCACATTCATCCGTTCCAGGGAATCCACAACTTCCACAATATCCTGCGGCCCCCGGGAAGAGCCGAGAATGGAGCCGCCCATATTCAAGATACTGCCCACCGATTCGGCGGTCAGTTCCATGACGTCATGCTGATAGGCCGGGACCAGTCCCTGGAGGCCATACCGAATGCCGTAAATATTACGTACCCCGTAGCGGTAGTAAAGCTCCAGAACAATGGCCCGGATGATGTCGTTCAGGCCGGGGCAGAGGCCGCCGCAGGTGACCAGGGCGCACCGCACTTTGCTGGCGTCAAAATAAATTTTTTCTCTGGGGCCGGCCATCTCAAATGAGGCCGGAGAGCGGTTATTCGCGATGGTGGCTTCCAGGGCTTCGGGATTGACCCGGACCAGGACCCGATCTTCATCCGTGGTGAAATCGTGGTCCCGGTCAATATTTTCCTCTTTTAAGATCGGAGATGGAATTTTGGCCGGCCCCAGGCTTTCGATTTGCGCTTGTTCCAGATCAAAATCCATAGACGTCCCTTTCTGTTTCCCGTATTCCGGCGTTTTCGCCGGGTTTTCACCATATTCGCTCCGGAACCCGGTTCCGGTGGCGGCCGGCGGGGCTATTTCCCGTTAAAAGTAAAAGCGCCTTTGCCCAGGATATCATGAATATGCAGAACCCCGCACAGCTTCCGGGTTTTGTCCACCACCGGCAGAACCATGATCTGATGCTTTTCGATAATATTCAAGGCCGTATAAACCGGGGTTTCCGGGAAAACAGTCCGGGGGTCTTTGATCATCACCTGATCGATCAGAAGGTCGGCCAGCGGTGTTTTTTGTATAATCAGACGACGGATGTCGCCGTCGGTTAAAATGCCGCTCAGGGTGTGATCCGGACGAACGACAAAAACCGTGCCCAGGTTCTGCTGATTCAGTATTTGTAAAGCCTGGGAAAGTTCGGTATTTTCCACTACCCAGGGAATGGCCGCACCGGTCAGCATAAGGGCGGAAACATTGGCGGCCAGGCGCTGCCCCAGGTTGCCGCCGGGATGAAATTTCTGAAAATCGCTGGCTTTGAACTGTTTTTTGTTGATCAGGCAGACCGCCAGGGCATCGCCCAGCACCATGGCGGCGGTGGTGCTGGTGGTGGGGGCCAGGCCGAGGGGGCAGGCCTCCCGGCTGATACCGGCGTGGATAACCAGGTCGCTCTGTTGCGCCAGGGGGGAATCGGGATTGCCGGTAAAGGAGATAACAGGACAGCCGAGGTCACGGATAATCGGAAGGAGATGGATCAATTCCTCGGTTTCGCCGCTGTTGGACAATCCCAGAAAAACGTCCCGGGCGCTGACCAGGCCCAGGTCCCCGTGCAGGGCCTCCACCGGGTGCAGAAACAGCGCCCGGGTGCCGGTGCTGTTTAACGTGGCCACGATTTTCTGGCCGATGATGCCGGACTTGCCGATGCCGCTGACAATCAGACGCCCTTTTGCCCGGCAGATCAGTTCCACCATCTGCGCAAAGTTTTCATTAATATGGTCTTTCAGCTCCAGGATGCCGTCAGCTTCCGTCTGAATCACATCCAGGGCCTGTTGGACAATGGGATTCATATTTGTGTCGTCTTATTTCGTCGTGGATGATAACCATTCGAGCATTTGTTTCGCCTTGTTGATTTGCTCCCCAGATGATATGTCGCCAAGGGAGAACGCCCCAACATATTATTATAACAATAGCATTTTCCGGCGGCAAAGGAAAACAGAAAAACCGAAGGAACCCAAGGAGCCCATGGACGCTTTTTTTCGTTCCGGATCGGTGGTTGCAATGCCGGAGAAGAATTGGTAGGGTAACCCTTTATATATCACAGTGAAATGGTGGTGGAATAGAAATGACCTGCGGCTGGACCGGGAAGATCCTGCATATCGATGTTACCAGGCGGACCCATGACAGCCTGACCCCGGATACGGCTCTGTATCACCACTGGCTCGGGGGCCGCGGCCTGGCCGGGTATTATTTGCGACAGCACATGACCGGTCGGAACCCCTCTGTTGATCTGCCGGAACTGCCGCTGCTGATTTTTACCGGGCCCCTGGGGGGCACCAGCGCCCCTTCATCCAACCGGGCCCATATCATGTCCTGGTCGCCGTTGACGCATACGGTGGGAGACGGTTCCATGGGCGGCCGCTTCGGTCTGCAACTGAAGCGGGCCGGCTGGGACGGCTTGATTCTGACCGGCCGGGCCGCTTCATTATGCGGAATTTCCATTGTCGACGAGCGGGTGACCTTTTATGCCGCCGATCATTTGCGGGATTGTCCGGTTTCCGAAGTAATCAAAGCGGCCGGATCCGGTTCCGGCTCCTGCCTGGCCACCGGACCGGCGGCGGACCATGGCTGTCTGTTTGCCTGTATCAGCGCCGATGGCCGGTACTATGCCGGCCGCAGCGGTCTGGGCGCGGTGATGGGCGGAAAGAATCTCAAATACCTGACTGTTTCCGGAAGCGGCCGGGTGCCGGTGTTTGATAAATCCGTCCTGGCGGAAGCACGGGAGGAGATTCTCCGGCTGTCCGCGGCTTCGCCCATTCTGCAGGGGGAGCTGGGTCTGACCCAGTTCGGGACCGGCGCCCTGTATGACCTGATGCATGCCCGGCAGATGATGCCCACCCGCAATTTCCGGGCCACCCGTTTTGACTCGGCGCCGCAGATGAACGCCTGGCACTATCGGGAACATTACGGGTTTGAAAGTACCGGCTGCGCGGGCTGTCACATCCGGTGTAAAAAAAACAGCCGGGACGGCCGGGAAATTCCGGAGTTTGAAACCCTCTCCCATTTTTCCGCCTTGATTGACAACTGCGATCGGGAAACCGTGATGGCGGCCAACCGCTGCTGCGGCGAACTGGGGCTGGATACCATCACCGCCGCCGCTACCATTGCCTGTTATCAGGAGATCGAAGAGAAAACATTAACTGCGGCAGAACTGTTGTCCCTGCTTGCGGATATCGCCTTTTCCCGAAACGCCGGCGCCCGGCTCAACCAGGGTTCCCGGCGTTACGCTGAACAGGCCGGACAGCCGGAAGTCAGCATGAGCGTCAAGCACCAGGAACTGGCGGCCTATGATCCCCGGGGGGCCTGCGGTATGGCCCTGGCGTATGTTACCTCCACCCGGGGAGCCTGTCATCTGCGGGCCTATCCCATTTCCCATGAGATTCTGCGCAAGCCGGTGGCCACGGATCGCTTTTCCTTCAGCGGCAAGGCCCGCATTATAAAACTGGCCGAAGACACCAACGCCGTGGTGGATTCGCTGGGGACCTGCAAGTTCCTTTTTTTCGCCGCCTCCCTGGAAGAGTATGCCCGGGCGTTATACGGCGCTACCGGTCTGGAAACCACCGGCCAGGACCTTATGGCCGCCGGGGAGCGGATCTGTTACCAGGAACGGCTGTTTAACGCGGAACAGGGGTTTTCCGCTGCAGACGACGACCTGCCGGAACGGTTTTTCCGGGAACCGGGCACGGAGACCGAAGGATTGACCATCCCGCCGCTGGACCGCGCGCAGTTTCTGCAGGCCCGGGCCAACTACTACCGCATTAGGGGATTGACGGCCGAGGGCCGGCCGACAAAAGAGAAATGCCGGGAACTGGATCTGCCATGGAAGCCCTGATCAACAAATATACGGAAAAACTGGTCCGGCAGGGGTTGTGCGAACCCGGTCGGCCGCTGCTGGGCGCCCTGGATGCGGACCTGATCTGGAACCGCGTCGCCCCGGAACAGGCGGTGCTGGAAGAAGTGGTCAAGCGACTGAACATCAACGCCGTTTTGTTTGCCGCCCCGGCCGAACCCTATTTTTCCCTTATCCAATCCCTGGCGGAAAGGGCCGGCGACGCCATCTATCCTGAGGACTGCGAAACCCGCACCTTTCTTCACGATATTCCGGTGGTCCCGGATTTTTCCGCGGAACCGATAGTGGCTGCCCTGAAAAGACGCAAAAGCGTGATCGTATCCGGAAAAGGCATTGTCACCACCGGCACAGTCAGCCCGGAACAGACCTTTGTGGTGTTTTCCTCGGTCTGCTTCGCCTGTTTTGTAAAATGTTTCTCTGATGTGGTCGCCCCGGACCGGAAGATATCGATAAGCGCCGGGTTGCGCAACCTTCTTGAGGAGACCGTAGCCGACTATAAAGCCCGGGTGGAAGCGGTTTCCGGCCGGCCGCTGCGTGTGCCGGGACCGCTGGACACGGAAAAGAAGGCGCGGGAGGCCATAAGCGAAGCCGGCCTTCGGGTGGTGGAGGCCGGTATGGTGGATTCCTTTTTCGGCAATGTCTCCTGCCGTCTGGCGGACATGATTTATATCAGCCAGACCGGCAGTTCCCTGGATGAATTAACCGGGGTGATCGATCCCTGCCCCCTGGACGGTTCCTCCTGTGCCGCGGTCACCGCCTCCAGTGAGCTGAGCGCCCATCGCCGGATTTATGAAACCACCGACCGGTGCACCATCCTCCACGGCCATCCCCGGTTTTCGGTTATTTTGTCCATGTACTGTACCGATCTGGATTGTCCCCGCCGGGGAGAGTGTCATATCAAATGTGAGCGGAAGCGGTTTGTAAAAGACATTCCCATTGTTCCCGGCGAGGTGGGAACGGGAAAATACGGCCTCTGCCATACCCTCCCGCCGGCCATCGCCGGCCGCCGGGGGGCCATCGTTTACGGCCACGGCTTGTTTACCACCGGGGCGGAGGACTTTGCGGACGCGTTAGCCACCATGGCGGCCATTGAAATCATGTGTGCCGATGCCTGGCTGGATCTTTTTGCCCAAAGGAGCCGGTTATGACGGATATGGACCGCCGATACGCCGCCTATGATCATGTCTGCCGGGTCTATGAAGAATACCTGGACACGCTGGAACTGGCCTGTCAAAAAGGGTGTGCCGCCTGCTGTACCATCAACGTTCCCCTGACCAGCCTGGAAGCCTGCCGCATCGTCGAATATATGGAACAGACGGGGCAAACGAAGTTGTATGAACGTTTGCGGGCTGCTGTTGGCCGGAAGCGCTATCAACCGCAGATAACGCGAAACCGGCTGGCCCGGATGATCCAACAGGGAGAAGATGTGCCGGAAGAGGCCAGCGATCCGGAGTGGGGGGGGTGCCCGCTGTTGACCGGACAGGCGTGTCCCGTTTACGAAGTACGGCCCTTTGCCTGCCGTTGCCTGGTTTCAAAAACCGACTGCCGCACAAAAGGGTATGCCCGGGTCGATGCCTTTACGGTTACCGTTAACGATGTCATGCTGCAATACATCGAACATATTGATCAGCCGGGATTTACCGGCAATCTGGTGGAGATGTTGCTGTACATGGAATCGGCGGAAAATCGCCGGAACTACCTCTCCGGACGGGCGCCCGCCGCCCCCCCGGAAAACAGCCTTGCCCATGAACCGGCCACGGTCCTGCTGGTGTCACCGGAAGAAAAAGCCGCCATCGCCCCCCTGCTGACGGCCCTGAACCAGGGAGGCCATTAATGGCAACAAGTATCGCCCTGATTATTGTGCTGGGATTGAGCGCGGATTATCTCTTCCGCCAAATGAAACTGCCGGGGCTGATCGGCATGCTGCTGGTGGGCATGGTCTGCGGACCGTATGTGCTGGATCTGATTTCCCCGGAGATGATGCATGTTTCCGCCGACTTCCGGCAGATCGCCCTGATTGTCATTTTGCTGCGGGCCGGATTTGAACTGCGCCGGGATACCCTGCACCGGGTGGGGGTGCCCGCGCTGTTGATGAGCTCGATTCCGGCGGTGTTTGAAATTGCCGGGGTCATGCTGGTGGCGCCGTGGCTGCTGGATATGACCCTGCTGGAGGCGGCCATACTGGGAGCTATCCTGGCAGCGGTCTCACCGGCGGTGGTGGTCCCCCTGATGATCGATTTCATGGACCGGGGCCGCGGGGCCAGGCGCGGAATTCCCACTTTAATTCTGGGCGCTTCCTCGGTGGATGATGTTTTTGTCATTGTGCTGTTTTTTGTTTTTCTGGGCATGCACCAGACCGGGCAGGTTAATCTCTGGGCCCGGCTGGCCGAAATTCCTGTTTCTATCGGACTGGGGATTCTGCTGGGGCTGGCAGTGGGGTATTTTCTTTATAATCTTTTTTCCCGTTATGACTGGCGGCCGCCCAAGCGAACCCTGGTAGTGCTGGGCGCGGCCATATTTTTGATGTGGCTGGAAGAAGCGGTGAAACCGTGGGTACCGGTGGCCGGTCTTCTGGGGGTGATGGCCATCGGCTTTATGATTCTGGAAAAATCCGAGCCCATCGCCCATCTGATCTCTCAGAAACTCAAAAAGCTGTGGGTGTTTGCCGAACTGCTGCTGTTTGTGCTGGTGGCCGCCCAGGTCAATATCGGCGTGGCCTGGAAGGCGGGTCTGGCGGGCACGGCGGTTATTGCTGCGGGTCTGGTGTTTCGCAGTGCGGGGACTTATCTTTCGCTGACCGGTTCGGGTTTTGACTGGCGGGAAAAGTTGTACTGTGTCGTCGCCTATATTCCCAAGGCCACGGTCCAGGCGGCCATCGGCGCCATGCCGCTGGCCGCGGGCGTGGCCTCGGGCGAGGTGATTCTGGCGGTGGCGGTTCTGTCCATCCTGATTACCGCTCCCCTTGGCGCCATCGGGATTATGGTGTTTGGCGAACGCATTCTGGATCATGGGGCGCAGTCCTCCTATCGGTTTAAAGACTTGCGTGCCAGGCTGCAATTGCCCCATGTGGGCGAGCGGGTTCGCCACCGGGCCGAGGATACGGTCTGGAAAATTATTGAAGAAAAAGAGATCTGGGTGGATAATGGGCAGAAAACCGGGCCGGTGCCCGGGATTGAAATCTGCTACTGGCGGGACGGCTCCGGAAACGGGCCGGGGACGGGGCAGACCCGGACCTTGCAGTATACGCCGCAGTCGCCCGGTTTTCATGATCAGTGGGAAGTTTTGTATGACTGGTAATTGTTGACGGACTCGTAAAAAGTCGGAAAACAGCTTTTCTGTCATACCGGGCTTGACCCGGTATCCAGTTTTTTCAATTACTTAATTATGCATA
>CAZWCS010000054.1:0-26303 GCA_964632805.1 uncultured Desulfobacterales bacterium | reverse complement strand
ACGCTGCCGCCCATGCCGATCCTTTTTAATATTCACCAGTTCTATCCCGAAATAAAATCCGGCGACCTGGAAGCCGCCGAACTGTACCAGGACTATTACATCAAAGACAAATTTTTTCGTTATTACGAAGGCTCCGTGAAAGGGACACCCGCCATGCGGGCCATCCCTGTTGACAAGTCCATAGGGGCTGAGCAGCGGGTCTTGCCGGCCGAAGAGGCCCATGATTTTATCTTGCACCATGCCCCGCAAGAACTGGCCCTGGTCCCCTGCCCCTGCCGCACCCGCACCGAAAAAATGGGCATTCGGGAATGTAAAGACAAAAACCCGGTGGGATACTGTATCATGCTGGGAGCGGTGGCGCTTCATTTTGAGATGCTTGGCCTGGGCAAACGGGTCACCCGCCAGGAAGCGATTGCGTACTTTGATGAAATGCAGGCGCTGGGCCTGGTGGGACAGACAGACAACTGCCTGACAGGCAACTCCATCATCTGCCTGTGCTGCGGCTGCTGCTGTTCCCAGTTGCGCGGCCGGACCAGATGGGGGAACATGTCGGCGGTTCTGCCGTCCAATTATATTCCCGTGGCCGGTGATGACTGCATCCAATGCGAACTCTGCACGGAACGCTGCCCTATGGGGGCCCTGACCATGGATGAAGAAACCGGCCGGCCGAAAGTGGCACCGGAAAAATGTATCGGCTGCGGCGTCTGCACCCTCACCTGCCCCCAGGAAACGTTAAAGCTGGTCCGGTACGAGCGCTCCACACCCTTGAACTCCGGCAGGGAACTGGTCAAAACCATGGCCCTGGAGAACAGAGAATGATGCCGCAAACTCATACCGTAATTCATGAAACATGGCCGGTCAACAGTGTCAACCTGCATGTGGCCCTGGCCGGCGAAGGGCCGCCGCTGATCCTGCTGCACGGATTTCCCGAACTGTGGTATTCCTGGCGCAAGATCATTCCCCTGCTGGATGGCCGATACCGCCTGATCATGCCGGATTTGCGCGGCTACGGCGACTCGGACATCCCGGAAACAGGCTACGACCTGGATACCCTGGCCGCCGACGTGGCCGGTTTAATCGACCGGGCCGGCGGGCGGGCGGCTGTGGTATCCCATGACTGGGGTGGCCTGGTGGGCTGGCACACCGCCATTTCCCACCCCGATAAAGTCGAATCCCTGGTGGTAGCGGCGGGGCCGCATATGGCCCGGCACGCCCAGGTGCTGCGAACCAGTCCCAAACAGGTTTTGATGGGACTGTATACGGTCTTTTTTCAGTTACCGTTTCTTCCGGAATGGCTGCTGTCCACGAGAAACGGCCTGCTTACGGCGGCCATTCTGCGCTTGAGCGCGGTCCGGCCCGGTACCTTCACCCCGGCGGATATGGCGGTCTACCGAAAGGCCTGGGCCAAGCGGGCCTCCATGCGGGCGGGCATCAATTACTACCGGCAGTTACGGGCCGACCTCCCCCGGATTATCCGGTATTACCATCACCACAAAGTGCCCTGTCCGGTCTGCGTTATCTGGGCGGACAAGGACCGCTTTCTTTCCGTGGACTCCGCCCGGAAGCTGGACCGCTGGTGCGATTTTTCGCCGAAGGTGCATATCCTGGAAAACTGCGGCCACTGGATCGCCCAGGAGGCGCCGGAGGAAATGGCGACCGTCATAACGGAATTCCTGGATAAATGACAGGTATCCGGAGTATAGTAGTCAGCAGGGAATATAACGCAAATCCACATGATAAGGAACTTCGACGATGGAAACGGCAAAAAGCACGTTTCAGGATTTAAAAACCCGGGTCATTGACCCGCAACTATGTCTCTTTTGCGGGGCCTGCGTGGCGGTCTGCCCGGTCAAATGCCTGGAATTCGGCGCCGACGGCCCGAAGCAGGTGGCGGACTGCACGGCCTGCGGCCTGTGCCTGCCGGCCTGCCCGGGCGCAGGCGCGCCCCATGGGGAATTTGACCGGGTTTTTCTGGGACGGTCCCGCACGGAAGAAGAGGACCGGAGTGGTTTCGGGATTCGGCTGGAAGAATACAACCTGGTCAGCCGGGATAATGAAATCCACGCCCGCGGCTATACCGGCGGCAAACTCACCGCCGTTCTGGAACATTTGCTGCGTACCGGAAAAATTGACGGCGCGATTGTGTCAACCTGGGGGGAGACCTCGCCGTTTCCCTGGTTTGCCTGGCCGCGGGTGGCCACCGACCGGCAAACGCTGTTGGCGGCCGCCGGCAGCAAATACGTGTTCAGCCCGAACCTTCTTGCCCTGGCAGAGGTCGCCCAAAGGGACGACATTCAATCCGTGGCTTTTGTCGGTCTGGGCTGCCATATTCAGGGGCTGCGGAAAATGATCCTGGCGGGAAAGCCGTATGCCCGCCTGACGCGCAAGGTAAAATACCTGTTCGGTTTATACTGCGGCGCGCCCATGGTGGCCCGGGATGATTTCCTGCAGTATGTGGCCGAACTGACGGAGGTTCCGGCGGAGACGATCAAGTCGGTTGATTTCAAACGCGTCTCAGCGGAATTTGATGTGGCCTTTGAAGTCGTGGATACGGAAGGCGGGGTGGCCCGCCGGACAATTCATCTTCTGGAGCTGTTTGGCATACTGTCCCCGTATCCCCGCTGGCCCCGCTGCAATCTCTGCACGGATTATTCCGCCGAATTTGCCGATATCTCCTTTGGCGGCGTGCATGTGACAACGCGCACGCAGATCGGTGAGGAAGTCATACAGAACGCCCGGGCGGAAAATATCTTAACAGCGTACGCGGGGGATGAAAATTTTCCGCAAATGGCCGCCCAGGTGGACAAAATGCTGGCCAAAATCAAAAAAGGCACAAATCGCCGCAATATTGAAGAACGGCTGAACGAGGATAAACCCGCACCGGCATATACATAAATGCCTTTCCCCTTGAGGGGGCCTTGAATTGCCTGAAAGGAAAAATAATAATGCCTTGCGCAAACTGCCAAACACAAACCTGCTTTACCGGGTCGGGCGAAATGCCGGCGGAATGCCCCGAAAAACATCGGGGCAAATCCAAACTGCACGACTCAGAAAACGAATTTATCGAATACGCGAAACAAATACGCGATAAAAACACCAACCGCCTTGATGAACTCATTGAATATGCCAATTTTATGGGATACAAAAAAATCGGGCTCGCAGGCTGCATCGGCCTTCACGATGAATTGCGGGTCATCAGCGGCCTTTTGCAAAAGGCGGGATTTTCGGTCAGCTCCGTAATGTGCAAGACCGGAAGCCTGAAAAAAAAATTCGTCGGGGTACCGGCCAAAAATCGCATGACCACCCAGACGGGCTACAACATTGGCGTGATTGCCTGTAATCCCGTGGCCCAGGCGCTCATATTAAACAAGGAAAAAACCGACCTGAACGGCATCATCGGACTGTGCGCGGGCCACGATTCCGTATTCATGAAACATTCACTGGCGCCGGTAGTCACGCTGATCGCCAAGGACAGGTCCAACGGCCACAACCCCGCATCCATCCTGTACAATTTCTACGGCGACAATCTTTTTTCCAGAAGGCCCAACCCGAAAGGCGCATTTCAATACAATGCCAGGCATATCCGGCCGATTGATATTATAAGAATGATCAAAAGAAAAATATAAGGAACCGACGATGAAAACGGCTCAATGCGCCTCCTGCTTTGAACAATTGTGTGTCGGCGGTGGGAAACAGGAAAAAAATTTCTGCCCGGCTCACCTTTACCCGGAAATATTTAAAGACGCTGAAAAAATCTATGCCGAGGATACGGAAACGCGGTTGATGGCCAGAAACGCGGCGGTCATGGAATCCCGGGGGTATATCGTCTGGCCCCGGCTGAAGGACATCATTGAATTTTCTAAACGCATGAAATACAAAAAAATGGCGCTCCTTTTCTGCCCGGATGTGTGGAGAGAGGCCAAGAAGACGTGCAGCATACTCTCGGAAAACGGTTTTACCGTGGCCTCGAGGGTATGCGGAATCGGAAAATCGTGCCCCCAGACACCGGATGAATACGCATCCGGGATCAATGCCCTGTCTCCCGATATTGTCGTTAATGCCGGGCTTTGCGCGCCTTTTGAGGCCCGGGTTGTAAAATTGCTGAAATTGCCGGTGTCGACATTCATTTCCAGGGACAAAAAATTTAACAACCATCCAGCCTCGGCGGTTTATTTTTCCGATAAATGGCGGGACTGGGCCAAAGAGGTTTATCGCGATAAGCTGGGGCTGAAATAAGATACGCCCCGGCATGAAAACCGGAGGACATCTGATGATAAACGCTGCAACCGTCAAAACCATGATGAAGGACCGCGGCATCGACCTGGTGGCCGTGGCCGATGCCGCAACCCTTCTGCTGGCCGATCCGCCGCGACCGGCCACGGCCCTGATGCCGACCGCCAGAAGCGTGATTGTCATGGCGGTGGCCCACAGCCTGGGGGCGGTTTATGCCCCGGACATCATGCTCTGGACCCGCAATAAGATGCAGACCTCACGTCGGCTGGACGATACCGCCGAGGCTGTCGGTCGGCACCTGGAAGCGGCCGGATTTCTGTCTTTGCCGGTGTCGGCCGACAAGCCGGTGGAAATTCACAAGCGCCATCCGGACACCGGCGAAAAGTTTGCCCAGACCAAAGTCCTGGGTCATCTTTCCTTAAAACACGCCGCCGTCAGTTGCGGCCTGGGAGAAATCGGAGCCAACAATCTGCTGCTGACGCCGGAATACGGTCCGCACCAGCGGCTGGGCGGCATTATTACCGAAGCCCCGCTTGCGGCCGATCCACCAAGGGAACTGAATCTGTGTAAAAAATGCGGCAAATGCGCCCAGGCCTGCCCGTCCGGGGCGTTAAAAAAAGACAGATATGATGTCGATCCCTGTTTTAATTACTGGTCTTACGGGTTTAAGCGCGGTTTTCCCAAAAGGATTCGAGAAATCCCGGGATTTTTAAAGATGCTCCGGGAACATCACCGGCGCCGGGATCTGTTGATCGAGACCGGCCAGACTTCTATGACAGATGTGGATAACTGCATCGAATGCATGCGGGTCTGCCCGGTAGGCAGCCACTGGGAGGCCATCCGGCCCGGGGAGATGCGGCCGCAAAAATCCGGGGCCACCGGATAACATACATTTTTCCGCCCCAAGCGTCATTGTCTTCTTATGCCTCGAAAATCCCTGATATTCAGAACCACCGACAGGATCAAGGCGGCAAAAAAAGCGGCAGCGGTAACCGTTTCCGCGGCCGTCGCCGCCACGGTCAGACCGGTCAGGCGTTCCAACAGATATTGCAGATAAAAATGAGGCAAATCGCGGGCGCCCAACCGGTGCAGAACCTGCCAGTGCCAGTCGGTCAGCGGGCAATAGCCCAGGCCGTAAACCATCCCCAGCCCGAACCAGGAGCCGGCCGTAAGCAGCAGGGTGATCAGGTTGATCACCCGGGTTTTCCTCCACAACCACCCCAGAAGGTTAAACAGCACCAGGCTGGTATGAAACCCCAGAAAAAATATATCGGCCAGGCGAAGCAGCCATTCCATTTCCATACCTCAAACCTTTGGTAAAAACCTTCCGGAACATTTATTGTACACCGGACGCAGCCCCCGGGCAATGCGGACGGTCCGGCGTCTCCGCGGACAGCCGGGCCGATTTTTCCCGTTCTCCGGCCTTGACATTCTCGGATTCGGACCCATTTTTAGGTATTCATGAAATAATATAGATACATATAAATCAAAAAAAATAAAACACGAGGTGAATTATGGCAGCAAGCAGCACCGGTAAGGAAACCTTCCAGTTTAAAACCGAAGTCCAACAACTGTTGAATCTGATTATCAATTCTCTTTATTCCAACCGGGAAATCTTTTTACGGGAATTGATCTCCAATGCCTCGGACGCCATTGACCGGCTGCGGTTCGAGTCCCAGACCAAGCCCGACCTGCTGGCCGAAGACACGGAATTTCAAATCAAAATCATTCCGGACAAAGAAAACCATACCCTGGAAGTACGGGACAACGGCATCGGCATGACCTATGACGAAGTGATGGAAAACATCGGCACCATTGCCAAAAGCGGTACCGGCGCTTTCCTGGAAGCCCTGCAGAAAGCCCAGGAAAACGACACCCTGACCCCGGAGCTGATCGGTCAGTTCGGGGTGGGGTTTTACAGCTCCTTTATCGTGGCCGAAAAGGTAACCCTGATCACCCGCAGCGCCGGTGAAAAAGAAGGCGTCAAGTGGGAATCCTCCGGTGACGGCGCCTACACCCTGGAACCCGTGGACAAACCGGAGCGCGGAACCCGGGTAATCCTGCAGCTTCGGGAAAAAGCGGAGGACGACCAGGATTTCACGGACGAATTCACCATCCGGCGAATCGTGAAAAAGCATTCCGATTTCGTGGCCTATCCCATTGTCATGGATGTGGAGCGCACCGAAGAGCTGAGCGATGAAGAAGCCCTGGTGGACAAAGACGGCAATAAAATTGAGGGACAGACCAAAACGGTGGTGGAAGAAGAGACCCTCAACTCCATGAAGGCCATCTGGCTGCGGGACAAAAACGAAATTACCGAAGAAGAACACGCCGAGTTCTACAAGCATATGGGACATGACTGGAATCCCCCTCTGACCCATCTGCACCTGAAAATGGAAGGGGTCATCGAATATGTGGCCCTGCTGTATATCCCCTCCCAGGCGCCCTTTGACCTGTTTCATCCGGAACGCAAACACGGCCTGTCCCTTTACAGCAAACGGGTATTCATCATGGACGACTGCCGGGAACTGTTCCCGGAATATCTCCGCTTCATCAAAGGAGTGGTGGATGCACCGGATCTCAACCTCAACGTCAGCCGGGAGATCCTGCAGCAGGACGCAGTGGTCCGCAACATTCGGAAAAACCTGGTGAAAAAGGTGCTCAACCTGCTGGCCGACATGGAGGCCGAAAAATACGAAACCTTTTACAAGGAATTCGGAGCGGTTCTGAAAGAAGGCATCCATACGGACTTCGAAAACCGGGACAAAATCAGCGAACTGCTGCGCTATCGCACCACCAAGTCCGAAGACGAGGCCATCAGCCTGAAAGATTACGTGGCCCGGATGAAACCGGACCAGGAAGAAATCTACTACATAACCGGAGACAACCTGACCGCTCTGCTGAACCATCCCCACTTGGAGCAGCTCAAGGAAAAAGACTTTGAAGTGCTGCTGATGACCGATCCGGTGGATGAATGGGTGGTGCAGGCGCTGAATGAATATGACGGCAAAAAGCTGAAAAGCGCGGAAAAAGGCGATCTGGGCCTGGAAGAAGTGGACAAGAAGAAAAAGGGCAAATACGCCAAGCTCCTGAAAGCCATGCAGAACCAGTTGGACGACAAAATCAAGGAGGTCAAGCCTTCCGGCCGGCTGAAAGACTCCGTGGCCTGCCTTTCCGGCGATGTCTACGACATGAGCGCCTACATGGAAAAGATCCTCAAGGCCTCGGGCCAGCAGCTGCCGGAGACCAAGCGGGTCCTGGAAGTCAATGTGGATCATCCGGCCATGGCCAGAATGCAGTCTTTGTTCGAAAAAGACAAGCACGATCCCCAACTGGCGGAATATATTGATCTGGTTTACGATATCGCCCTGATCAGCGAAGGCGGCCGCATTGAAAACCCCTCCCGGTTTTCCAGAACCATCGGCACTCTCATGGCCGAGGAAGAAGAATAACTGCCGGCTCCTTCTTGCCCTTTTATCCCGGCGGCAATCGGGTTTTCCAACGATTGCCGCTTTTTTTTATTTGGGAAAAACTGCTTTGTGTACCGGCAGAAAAACTGTTCATTGCCGGAAATCCAATACACTTGACACCTCTGGTAAGTTTGGATAGGTTGAGATGACCTGGGCAAAAAAAATCCGCAGAGGATAAAGAAAAACAAGTAATTACAGAGAGGCAACGGAATATGCCCAACACTTTTGATGTTATCCATATGATCCTTAACGCCGGTTTTATGGTCCAGTTTGTTTTGCTGGTACTGCTGTTCTTCTCCATCACTTCCTGGGCCATCATCGGCATCAAATACATTTCTCTGCGCAAAGCCTTAACAGAATCGCTTTTTTTTGCCGAATTTTTCTGGAAAAAACGCAATTTTTCCGATGCTTACAACAAATCGAAGGAACTGGACGCCTCGCCGGTAGCCCGGGTGTTCCGCGCCGGTTACGTGGAAATGAAACGCTTGAAAAACCCCGGCGACAAATCCGGTGATACCGCTTCAACGCCCTTGCAAGCCGACTTTCCGGTTATGGCCAGCATCGAACGGGCCCTGCAACGCGGCATCAGCGCGGAAACGGCCAAACTGAGCCGGCTGGTACCGTTTCTGGCCACTACGGGAAACACGACACCTTTTGTCGGCCTGTTCGGCACCGTCTGGGGTATTATGAATGCCTTTCACGGCATCGGCCAGCGCGGGGATGCCAGCCTGGCGGTGGTGGCGCCGGGCATATCCGAGGCCCTGGTGGCCACGGCCGCGGGTCTGGCCGCCGCTATCCCGGCGGTTATCGCCTTCAACTATTTCACCCAGAAAATCCGCACCATCGAGGCGGAAATGCGGAACTTTTCCGCCGATTTTCTCAATATCGTGGAACGGCAGATGCGGCCGACGACAGAAACCTGAGGAGACCACCCATGGCCTTTGAAACCGGAAATGACAGTGGTTTGATGTCGGACATCAATGTCACCCCCCTGGTTGATGTAATGCTGGTTCTTTTGATTATTTTCATGGTAACCGCCCCGATGATCATTCACGGCGTCGACGTGTCCCTGCCGCAGGCTTCTACCACCGCTCTGTCAGCGGATACGGAAGACCGTCTGATCATCTCCGTCAAAACCGGGCAGGAAGTGTTCATTAACGACATGCCGGTAACCTTCTCTTTTCTGGGTGAAAAACTGACCAAAATCATGGAAAACCGCCGTGACCAGAGGGTCTTTTTAAAAGCGGACAAAGATATTCCTTACGGTTTTGTGGTTCAGGTGATGGCCGCCGTAAAAAACGCCGGGGTGGAACAACTGGGTATGCTGACCCAGCCGGCAAATTCTTCCGAAAACAACGATTGACCTCGATGCCGGGAAAAACCGGTCCGCAGATATAACAGGAACTTCCATCAACGGTACAAATCATGGATTTTGCAAGCAACTCTCTGCTCCATCTTCCCTCTGAGCAGCCCGGATTTTTGAAATATATGGGCCTTTCCGTGGTTGCGCATATCCTGGTTTTTCTCTTTTTTATTCTTTGCAATGCCTCGCTGGGAGATGGTCCCCAAACCGCTCCCACCCCTTATATCACTGTGGATCTGGTCTCTCTGCCGGAAACCCCCTCTGATGACGCAACCGGTAGTATATCCCTCGAAAAATCTGCGGTGTCCCCGTCATCGGCGCCTGTTCCGCAATATCAGAGCAAGAAAAAAGCGGCTGTATATAAAAAGCCGAAAACATTGCCGACGCCCCTGCGTCCCGATCCGCCCGCCAAAAAATCCTTAAAAGAAAAAACTTTCGATCCGGAGAAAACGCTCACCGAAACCCTTGACCGGTTAAAACAAAAGCTCAAAAACACCTCACCGGAATCCGTAGCGCAGGCGCTGGACCGATTGAACCAACAGGTGGCCGCGCAAAACAAATCGCTTCAAATTGCAGAAGAAAACGCCCAAGCCGGTTGGGGGGACAAGAAATCTTCTGCCGATAAACAGAGCCTTGAGGCCATTGACATCTATAAGCTGGAAATTCGTTATCGCATTCTGGAAAACTGGGTTTTCCCCCAGTATGCGGCCGGCACCAGCGAAAATTTAAAAACCGTTATCGCCATCAAAATAAGCGCCGGGGGAAAAATTCTGGATATGTGGTTTGACCGGCGTTCCGGAAATAACTATTATGATGAATCAGCGCGAAAAGCGATCCTCAAATCCGCTCCTTTGCCGCCGCTTCCGCCGGCATACGCGGTTTACACGGTAGGACTGGCATTTACCCCGTCAGCGCTGGAATAACATAAAAATTATTGTATATAATAATTAAGGCCATGAAAAATTTTCGTTTTCTGACGTTTTTATTGCTGTTGTTGCCTGTAAATGCACCGGCTGCGTATGACTATATCCACATCAGTAACCCCTTTCTGCACAAAATTCCAATTGCCGTTCCTGCATTCAAGCCGTTGCCACCGGAAAAAGGATTTCCTGCAGACGCGGACGCGGATAAAACAGAATCGTTGGCCGTTCAAGCCGCCGATCTGCTGGCCCACACCCTGAATTTTACCTGCTACTTCAAAATTCTTGAGCGGGACGCCTTTCTGGAGCATCCCAGAGACAACGGAATAACGAATGCAGAAATCAATCATAAAAACTGGCGTGATATCGGTACCGAATTTCTGATAACCGGCGGGGTGACCTGCCAGGGTGATATTCTCAGCATGGAACTGCGCCTCTTTGATGTATTCAAGGAGAAACTGCTGGCCGGTAGAAAATATAAAGGAAACATAAAAAAACAACGCGCCATGATCCGCCGGTTTGGTGGCGAGGTAATGGAAGTATTTACCGGCAACCGGGGTATATTTGAAAGCCGCATCGCTTTTGTATCCACCGGATCCGGTAACAAGGAAATTTATGTCTGTGACTTTGACGGCCACGCTCCCCGGCGCATTACCCACAACAACGTCCTTGACCTGTCTCCTTCCTGGTCATCGGACGGCCGTTGGCTGGCCTTTACCTCCTATCGTAATAACCGGCCCGATCTTTATCTCCATAATCTCGACGAAAGCCGCAATACCGTCATTTCCGCCAGAGAAGGCGCCAATATTTCCCCCGCCTGGAGACCCGGCCAGTTTTCTCTGGCCGCCTGTCTGTCTTTTACCGGGGATCAGGAGCTTTACCTGTTAAGCGGTACCGGGAAAATTATGAAACGACTAACCCATAGCTGGGGAATTGACGTTTCACCCACCTTTTCACCGACGGGCAAAAAAATCGCTTTTGTCTCCAAACGCTCCGGAACACCGCAACTTTTTATTAAAGATCTGGAGTCGGGAGACATCCAAAGGTTGACTTTTGAAGGGGAATATAATACAAATCCTAGCTGGAGTCCCGCAGGGGACAAAATTGCCTATTGCGGCCTGGAAAACGGACACTTTAACATATATGTAATTGATCGGAGAAAAGGGGAAACATTCTGCCTGACACATAATCAGGGGGACAATGAATCGCCGGCCTGGTCGCCGGATGGCAGCTTGATTGCTTTCAGTTCCACCCGGGAAGGAAGCCCGGCAATTTACGTTATGACATCCGCAGGCACAGATCAAAGAAGGTTATTGACACTGGCGGGAGAACAAACCTGTCCGCGGTGGTCTCTGAATATAAATACAAAAAACCGTATTAAACCTTGAGGAGGCAAAAAAATGGGAGAAAAGTTTATCGTGCGACTGACAATCGTTCTTGCCGTCTGCGGACTATTGTTTACCGTGGCCTGCACAAAACCAAAAGTAAAGTCCGAAAGTACCGACCTCTGCTCGGAAACCGTACTGACGGATGAACCAACCGAGACCACGATATCATCCGAAATGACAACGGAAGAAAAGCAAATGACCACGGCGGAAATGGAGGAAAAAGCCATACAGGAGGAAATCGACAGGGCCCGGGAAGTGTTCTTGAATGAAAATATCCATTTCCAGTTTGACAAATCAACGCTGACGCCTGAAGCGCAGGCGATATTAAGAGTGAAAGCCCGCTGGCTCCGCAATCATCCCAATGTATCGGTTATTATTGAAGGACACTGTGACGAGCGGGGAACCGAGGAATACAACCTGGCTCTGGGGGACCGCCGGGCGAAAAGCGCCAAAGATTTCCTGGTGGATATGGGCATTGACCCTTCCCGCATGGCTACCATCAGTTACGGCGAAGAAAAACCGCTGGATCCGCGGAGCACAGTGGCGGCCTGGGCGAAAAACCGGCGCGCTGATTTTGTTATCCGGTAACCATCCCTCGGGTAAAATGTAACCATACAGGTAGTGGCCGGCAGGCTGATAATCGGCCTGCCGTTTTTTTACGGTACTATCCGCCGGCCGCGGAGGGATTGCCATGAAAACCCGAATATTGACGCTGCCTGCTATCCTTATCGCCATATTTCTGTCGAGCGGATGCCTGCCCGCCCATAAATCAAAAATGATGGACGCCCGGCTGACCCGTTTACAGCAGCAGGATGACCGGATGGAAAACAGACTCCGGACGTTTCAAACCCAAGAAACGGAAAGAATGCAGGCTTTACAGGCCCAACATGCTACCCTGAAGGCAGAGTTCAAAAATCTCAAAGAAGAACTCCAGGGGCTGCGGGGGGAACTGCAGACGACGAATTACCGCCTGGAACAACACCTGAAAACATTTGAGACAGCCAGGGATCGAACCCAACAGCAGGTGCAGAACAATAACCAGGCGCTTTTTTCGCGAATCAACAAACTGGAAACCTATCTGGGGCTGGAAACGGATCGCCCGGCAGAAAAAACGGTAAAGGGAGGCTCACCGGCGAATCAGACCGCAGACGAAGGCAACTCTTCTGCCAGAAATTTATATACTGCGGCCCTGCAAACCTTTGAGCAGGGAGAATATCCAAAAGCCCGGACCGGCTTTAAAAAGCTGCTGGAAAATTATCCGGAATCGAAAATGTGTGATAACGCCCGGTTCTGGATCGGAGAAAGCTATTATCGGGAAAAATGGTATGAAAAAGCGATCCTGGAATACCAGAAAGTGATCGACCACCACCCTGACGGCAATAAAATTCCCGCTGCCCTGTTGAAGCAGGGCATGGCCTTCCATCAAATTGACGATAACACCAACGCTCGACTGGTTTTTAAAAAGCTGATCCGGCAGTACCCTGACGCAAATGAAACCAAAATTGCAAAAAAAGAACTGAACAGGCTGTGAACAAAAAGAATGATCAAGGTGATCGGCATAGATCCCGGCCTTGCGGAAACAGGCATCGGTATTGTCAGCGGTAGGGACACCCGGATTGCCGATTATGCCTTTGGAAATATCAGCACTTCCGCCAGGGATACCCTGCCGCATCGTCTCGATCAGATCTACAGCCGGCTGCTCTTTCTGCTGGAAGAAGAAAAACCCCAGGTGATGGTTGTTGAAGACGTCTTTTTCCTGAAAGAATACCCGGTTTCCGGGCTCACCCTCGGTCAAGTAACCGGGGTAATCCTGCTGGCGAGTCACAGGGCCGCGGTGACGGCCACAAAAGTCTCCGTGCGGGAGGTAAAACAAGTTATGACCGGTAACGGGAACGCCGACAAACAACAACTGGAGCAATCCGTGAGGCGGTATCTGGGGCATAAGGCCCCGATCCGCCCCGACCACGCTTCCGATGCTTTGGCCCTGGCAATAACAGGACTTTTCCGGTATGATAGCCTATCTTGAAGGAACCCTGATAAAAAAAAGCGACCACCGAATCATTCTGCTGGCCAATCAGGTGGGCTATGAAATTCTGCTGCCGGCAATAATAAGGAGTTCCATCGAACAGATGGCAGAAGGAGATTTTCTGTGTCTTCATATATATTTTCATCAAACCGAACGCCAGCCCAAACCGGTGCTGATCGGGTTTCACACGGAAGAGGAAAAAGCCTTCTTCCAGCTTTTAATCAGTGTGGAAGCGATCGGTCCTTTGAAAGCCGCCCAGGCCATGACGCTTCCCATCAATAAAATCGCTGCTGCCATCGAATCCGCGGACACCAACGTTTTGAAACAGTTAGACGGTATCGGCCTGCGCACAGCCCAGAAAATCATCGCCACCCTGCAGGGAAAGGTGGACTTTTTCATTGCCGACAGTCCGCCAACAACTCCTCCCGCTGATCAGGAAACGCCGCAAATCGACTGGACCGAGCCAACCAGACTGGTTCTGGTCGAACAGTTGGGATATAAACCGGCCGAAGCCCGGCAGATGATCCGGGACGCTCTGGCCCGCAACAGTTCGATAGCAACGCCGGAAGCGCTTTTCGATGAAATCTTCCAACCGAATTGATATGGAAAAGAAACAGAACATATTGACCTTTTCTTCCGAGAAAAAAGAGATCGTTTCCCGGGAATGCGCCGTGGAAGACCTCCAGAAAGAGATTCTTTCCCTGCGACCAACGGACTTCTCCAACTATGTCGGGCAGGCCGAAACCGTGGAGACGCTCTCAATTGCCATTAATGCCGCCCGTAAACGGGCCGAACCCCTGGAACATATTCTCTTTCACGGCCCGCCGGGTCTGGGGAAAACGACCCTGGCCCACATTATTGCCGCCGAAACCGGCAGCAATATAACCATCACCTCCGGACCGGCTCTGGAAAAAGGCGGCGACCTGATCGGCATGTTGACCCACCTCCAGCACGGCGACATCCTGTTTATTGATGAAATTCACCGCCTGCCCAAAACCGTGGAAGAATTCCTTTATCCCGCCATGGAAGATTTTGCCGTCGATTTCGTATTTGACAAGGGCCTTCATGCCCGCAGCCACCGCTACAAGCTGAACCAGTTTGTACTGATCGGGGCCACCACCCGGGTGGGGCTGTTATCCGCGCCTTTGCGGGACCGGTTCGGCATATTCCGAAAGTTTGATTTTTACTCGCACGAAGAACTGGTAAATATTGTACGCCGCTCAGCCCAATTACTGGGGATTCCCATTGAAACCGAAAGTGCTTTCATGCTGGCCGCCCGCTCCCGGGGAACTCCCCGTATTGCCAACCGCCTCTTGAAACGGGTACGGGACTACAGCCAGGTCCGCTGCGACGGAACCATCACCGGCGCCTCCATTGATGCCGCGCTGAAACTGGAAGGGGTGGATGCCAAAGGACTGACGGGACTGGACCGGTCCTATCTGTCAACAATCATAGATTATTATGACGGCGGCCCGGTCGGGATCGAAGCCATCGGGGCCACGCTTCAGGAGGAAACCGACACCCTGGTGGATCTGGTGGAGCCGTTCCTGCTGGCCGAAGGGTTTGTCCAACGCACCTCTTCCGGCGGCTTACCATCACCTGCGAATAAAACCGAAAAAATAAAAATCGCCTCCCCGAAATGTAATGAAAAATTTATGGACGATAAGTAAAGAAATTCTGCAGGCTGCGCTGACCAACCAGGCACCGGAAGCCGAAACAAAATGGGATATTCTTTTTGTCAGCGCTTACGGCCGGGTTGTCCGGATAAAAAATTTCAAACGGCATCTTCTGCTGTTTTTTCTTTTCCTTGTGATAACAGTAATTACGGCACTTGCTCTGGGAATGCTTTATACAAATGAAAAAGCCAGACTCAAAAAAACGCAAACCGCCCTGAGCGCCTCCCAGAAAACCATTTCCAGACTGGTGGAAAAAAACGATGAACTGGTGGCAAAAGTGGTCTCCTTGCAGCAAAAAATCGGCACGGCCTCAACAGACGAAAATTTTTCGGAGGCTATATCGTCGCCGATAGTGGACAACGGCAATCCATCGGTATCCGCCACTGCTGAGGAAACCGTGCCCGACATCAATTTGAAAAAACAGTAAGAAAGAGAACAAAATGGCAAAAGCCTCCGCACCAAACCATTTACCCGCCGGACGGACAGGAGAAAAAAGGATGACAGACAGCTCCCACAAAAATTTGTCGGTGATTGACAGAGGGCTGATCGTCAAAGGTGAAATCAACAGCAATGGAAGCCTGATTATTAAAGGTCGACTGGAAGGCATGCTGAATGGCGAAACCGTCGTGATTGCCGAAGATGGTCAACTTGCAGCTACGGCCAATGTAGCGAATATGACCATTGCGGGTTCTTTTGAAGGAGAAGTCAATGTTACCCGGGAATTATCCATACTCGCCACCGGCACCTGTTCGGGTATTGTCACCTGCGGTACGCTGACCGTTGAAAAAGGGGGTATATTGAATGCCCGGATCAACAGCCCCGAATCAGCCGCCGATAAAAACGGTTTCGGCCATTTATTTACGGTATCCTGAAAATTTTTTACCCGGACATGATTTGTAAACCGGAGTAGAACCGGGGTTTATTCTGCTCAAAAAATTTTTGAATCCGCAGATTCCACTTTTAGACGGAAAAAACAAACGGCCACTTGCCGAACATGAAAACGCGTTACTTTACCATCCAGCATAACAACCATATGCTCACGATAGCCACCAGCCTTCGGGCGCAGAACACCGCTCTGCTGGTTCTGTTTCACGGTCTGGGATGTTCCCGTAAAACCTATCGGGATATCTGGTCCCAGGATGCCTTCCGGGACTATTCCATCCTGGCGCTTGATTTTGTCGGTTTCGGCGAGTCCACTCCACCGGCAGACGACTTTTCTTACGAAATCGAAGAGCAGGCCTTCATCAGTGCCGAAGTCATCAGGGCCCTGACCCCTCCGGCCTTTCATATCATTGCTCACAGTATGGGGGGCGCCATTGCTTTACTGCTGCCGCCGGATTTGCTGCAATCCGCCGCCAGCTTTATCAACCTGGAAGGCAATCTGATCAGCGAAGACTGCAGCCTGATCAGCCGAAAAATCGCCACCGTCTCCTTTACGGAATTTCAGAACCGGTTATTGCCCCGCTTTGAAAATCTTCTCCATTCCGACAAAAAAGAACATCTTGACCTGGAGAAGGCCTCGCCTCTGGGATTTTACAAAAGTTCCCAATCCCTGGTTCGCTGGTCTGACAGCGGCCGGCTCCTGAATCAGTTTCTTCAGTTGAACTGCCCCAAGGCCTATGTCTATGGTGAAAAAAATGCCGGCCTGCCGGTTCTGCAAAAACTGGACGGCGTTCCAAAAGTCATAATCCACGACAGCGGTCATTTTATGATGAATGACAACCCCGTTGAATTTTACCGGCGACTGCAAGAATTGTTACCCGTGTGTCACGCATGAAAACGCTGCCAGGCAGTATAAAAAACCATAATCAAAAACCGACGGAAAATGTTTTCAATTTCTGAAACCCGCATATATTTTCGCTTATGGAGGGCAAAATGGCCGCCTTTACCCGCGATACCGAACGGGAAACCGTAATTGCCGAAGCGGTGAACAATTCTCCCTTTTACCGGCATATCAAGATGCAGGTGACCGCCTTCACCGATCAGGGCAGTGTGATGGAAATGACCATTGCCGACTCCCATACCAACATTTATGGAACCGCTCACGGTGGTGTTATCGCCTCACTGGCCGATTCCTCCTGCGGAACCTCGGTCATTCAGGCACTCGCAATGAATGAAGCGGCGGTTACCTTTGACCTGAGAATCCAGTTTCTGGCACCGGTCACCGAAAACCGGCTGACTGCTTACGGGCGGGTCCTTCACCGCACCCCCCGCCATGTTCTGGCAGAAACAGAGATATATAATGAATCCGGCGAACTGAAAGCAAGGGGAAGTTCCATTCATAGCATTGTCCCCAACACTTTGCTTTCCGATCAACCCGATGGAGTGGATTCATGAAACAACTGTGTCTATCGCTTTTTCGATACCGGGTCATCCTGTTCGCAACGGGAGCAGCAGCTCTTTTTCTGGCCCACGGCTCTTTATCGGCGGGCAATCCCATTGAAAAAAGACAGGCAGGCAAAACGAATCGTTATACGAAGGTCGAACAGATCGGTGCCATTGCCGATCCTTCCGCCACAGAAGCATCGGGCCTGGCCGTATCCCGGTGCCGTCCGGATCGCTTCTGGCTGGTGAACGACAGCGGCAATCCGCCGGTTCTGCACCTCCTGTCCTCTGCGGGAAAAGATCTGGGACAATACAAGGTGGCCCAGGCGCAGAACATTGACTGGGAAGACCTGGCCGGTTTTGTTCTGAACGGCATACCGTATCTTATGATCGCCGATGTCGGTGATAACCGCGGCCAACATACCCAGGGCGCGTTATACATCATACAGGAACCGGCGTGTAACGCTTCCGGATCAGGCGGCATCGATATCCTGTTTCCGGAATGGACGATTCAATTTCAATATGAAGACGGCCCCCGGGACTGTGAGGCGGTTGCTGTAGATGCCCCTCATAACCGGGTGCTGCTTCTTTCCAAACGGACTACGCCCCCCGTGCTCTACGAATTGCCGCTGCTGACAGACCCAACCCGAAAAAAACTTACGGCCCGGAAAATTGTGGCCCTGACAACCATTCCACCACCCAGCCGCGAAGATCTTCAATACAGGTATGGTTCCTGCGCTTCCCAACCGACAGCTATGGACCTGTCACCGGACGGAACCACCCTGTTTATTCTTACCTATACCCATATTTATCAATACCAGCGCCGGGAAAATGAAACCTGGGCAGAAGCGCTGCAAAACCGCCCCCGAATCATTTCCTGCCTGCCTCATCCCGCCACCGGTCAACTGCGACAAAGAGAATCGCTGGCCGTTCATCCGCTTACCGGCGATTTGTTCATCACTTCTGAGGGAGAGCAGGCGCCGATCTACCGGATTGGCCGATAAAACAACGAACCCGCCGGCCGTAAGACCGGGCAGTAAGCATCCGAAGGCATTAAACCGGCTTTCCCCCAACACCGCCCGGTCTAATCGTCCCCATTCTTTGCCAGGACATAGGAAAAAGGAATGGCAATCAGATCACCGATAATATAACTGAGCATAACCGCAATCATCAATGGCGCATAACCGGGCAGAGCCCCCTGAAATGTCAGCGGCAAAAGAACCCCGAGAACCCAGATGGATTTATAGACGCATTGCATAAGAAGAACCGGGAGAAACTTCAGGGGGGAACGCAAACCGAAAAAACCCAAAACACCAAATCCCGTCCAGGTACTGGCCGCTACCCCATACATCATGGGATCCTTAGCCGGGATACCAAAAAATTTCTCCACCAGCCCCGGCGCCAGAATCATCAACAGACCGAATCCGCCGGCACCTGCGATCGTGTATATATACATCCCCTTAATCCAGCCCAAACGCTTCTTCTGTTCCTTACCCATGGGACCACCTCCTTGCCGTTTGAGAAAAAACATACCCATACGATAAAATTGACAATCTGGGAAAGATCATCTTGTCTGCACCTCCAATCCCCTTCAGGCCGGCCTGTCAAAATATTTTTTGACTTCCATATGACCCGATGTTATTTTAAAAGATATTCGTGCTGTGAACAACTTATAAATGAACTCGGACGAATGGTAATTGCAAGTTCACAGTCCGCCTTCATACCTTTAGCCGCCTTGGCCGCCAGCCGGACACCACAAACATGAATCAACGCTTCCCATACCGTCGGAAAAAACAGGCAATCGTACTAATAATCGTCATGCTGGGAAACCTCATATATTCTGCTGGTGCCCCCTGTCTGACCATTTCCGAAGAAAAAGAACTGGGCCGGGAATTCTTAAAACAGGCCCGCCAGAACTACCGGATTATCCAGGACCCCTTCATTCAGCACTATATTAACACCCTGGGAGAGAAACTGGTCCAGGCGTTCCCGGACCCCCTGTTTGAATACCGCTTTTTCGTGATTCAAGAAAATACCTATAACGCTTTTGCCGCCCCGGGCGGTTATGTTTTTATAAACAGCGGCTTAATCGGTGCCATGGAAACCGAAAAAGAATTGGCCGGCATACTGACCCATGAAATCGCGCATGTAAACTGCCGTCATATATCGGAAAGAATTGAAAAAAGCAAAAAGGTTTCTCTGGCCACCCTGGCCGGCCTCGCCGTCAGCGTTCTTCTGGGCGGCGTTACCGGCATACCCGGAAACGCTGTTGCCATCGGTTCGGCCGCATCGGGGCAGGCCGCCATGCTGGCATACAGCCGGGAAGACGAACGTCAGGCCGATCAACTGGGGCTGAAATACCTCTGCCAGGCCGGTTATCATCCGGAAGGATTGGTAACTGTTTTAAAAAAGATCAAAGCCAAGGCATGGATCGATGCCGGTGATTTCCCCACTTATCTTTCCACACATCCGGGAGTGAACGAACGAATTGCCTACCTGGATACCCTGATGCGAACCAATCGCTTTGCTGCCTGTGACCAGGCCGCCAACACGGAAGAGAACGACTTTGCCGTCATGCATACCAAAATCATTGCTGAATACAGCGATGAAACGCTGGCCACCCAAAAATTTCAAGTGCGGTTACGGGAAAACGCCGAAGACACGCTGGCGCACTATGGCTACGGCCTCGTGCTGGCCCGAAAAAGCCACTATATCGAGGCCGTTCAGCACTTTCAGGCGGCCCTTCGGGAGAACGCTTTTAACCCTCACATTCTGAAGGATCTGGGGCAGACCTACTTCCTTGCCGGCCAGTATGAAAAAGCCTTGGGAATACTGAAAAATATCCCGGAAGAAAATTTTTATGATCCCATCCAGCAGTTTTATCTGGCGCGAACAATGGGAGAACTGGGCCAACCGGAAAAAAGCGCGGCCTTGCTGAAAGAACTTATTAATGAAAAACCGGAATTTTCCCTCGCCTTCTATCACTTGGGAAAAACATATGGAAAGCAGAAACAAATGACGGAAGCCCACTATTATCTGGGACTTTACTATCAGAAAATCGGCGAAGGGAAAAACGCCCGCTTCCACCTGGAAAAAGCGCTGAAACGCTCTGTCGACCCGGAAAAGAAAAAAGAAATTGAAACCATACTGGACACGCTAAAAAAAGAGGCATCCAATCCATACCGGGCGGATAACACCCCCGTTTTCCCCGCCTCCCATGTTCTCACCGGTCGTGTCGTCCATCCATAATTGCAAACTATACAGGAAAGCCCTTACCGGCTGCTGTCAAAATGGGAAAAATGCATGGTAAAGGTTCCCTTGCCCTGGGTGGCCGACCGCAGGGAAGTAGAATATCCGAACATGCGCGAAAGGGGGGTGGTTACGGTAATTTCCTGTACATTACCGGCGGCGTTAATGGATTCCACTTTTCCCCCGCGCGAGTTCAAATCGCCGATGACATCCCCGGTAAACGCCTCCGGCACGACAACATTGACCTCCATAATCGGTTCCAGTAAAAACGGTTCCGCCTTGGTAAATGCTTCCCGAAAAGCCATGGAACTGCATACCGTAAAGGCCAGCGGCGTACTGAGGCCTTCCGTAAAAGAAGCGCTGACCAGTTCTACGGCCACATCAATCACCGGATACCCCATATGCGAACCACTGACAAACGACTCCCACACCCCTTTTTCCACTGCCGCCAGGCACTCCGGGGGAAGGCTCTCCTCCCCGACCTCACTGGTAAAGGTATTGCCGCTGCCCCTTTCCCGGGGCCCCACCCGCAGGCTGAGCTTGGCCACCTGCCGCTGGCCGGCAATCTCCCGGTCGAACGCCGAAGCAACAGCGGCTTCCCGGGCCACGGTTTCCCGGTAAACCACCTGCGGCCGGCCCACATTGACACCGATATTGAACTCCCGCAGCATGCGGCTGACAACAATTTCCAGGTGGAGTTCTCCCATACCGGAAAGAATGGTCTGACCGGTATCTTCATCTTTGGTCACGGTCAAAGTGGGATCTTCGGTAGTGAACTTTTCCAGCACATCTTCCAGTTTTTCCTGATCCGCATGGGTCTTGGGCTCCACCGCCAGGGATATAACCGGTTTGTCAAACTCCATCTTTTCCAGTGCCACCGGTGCTTTCTGCCGGCAGAGGGTTTCGCCGGTGGAAGAAAATTTCATCCCCACAATACCCACGATCTCCCCCGGCCCTGCGCTGTCCACCCGTTCCCGCTTGTTGGCATGCATTTTGAGAATCCGGGCGACTTTCTCTTTTTTATCCCGCAGGGGATTATAGACATCTTCGCCGGCAGTCAGGCGTCCGCTGTAAACGCGTACATAGGAAAGCTTGCGGCCTTCGATCAGAGAGACTTTGAAAATCAGTGCGGCCAACGGAGACTTTTCATTAGGCGCGCACGCAATCTTCTCCCCGGACTCCGGAGACAGACCGACAATCGGAGGAACATCCTCCGGGCTCGGCAGAAAATGGACAACGGCATCAAGCAGCGGCTGAATGCCTTTGTTTTTCAATGCACTGCCGCACAGCACGGGGACCAGTTTCAGTTCAATGGTACCCTTTCGCAGGGCGGCAACAATGACTTTATTTTCAATCGGCGTCTCCGAAAGGTAGGCCTCCATGATGCTTTCGTCGATATCCGCCAGCGCCTCGATCATCTTTTCCCGGTAGCTATCGGCCATATTCCGATAATCTTCCGGAATCGGCTGCATCTCAAAAGTCGCCCCCAGAGATTCATCATTCCAGACGATCTGCTGCATTTCGATCAAATCAATGGTTCCGGAGAAGGAATCCTCTTTCCCCACGGGAAGTTCCACTATAACCGGATTGGCATTCAGCTTTTCTTTCATCATGGCCACAGTACCAAGAAAATCGGCTCCAACCCGGTCCATCTTGTTAATAAAGGCGATCTTGGGGACCAGATATTTGTCCGCCTGATGCCAGACCTTCTCCGACTGGGGTTCCACGCCGCCCACGGCACAAAAGACACCCACGGCTCCATCCAATACCCGGAGCGAACGTTCCACTTCAATCGTGAAATCCACGTGTCCCGGCGTGTCGATCAACTGAATCTCGGCATTCTTCCAGTGGCAGGTCGTCACCGCGGAAGTGATGGTTATGCCGCGCTCCTGTTCATCCTGCATCCAGTCCATAACCGCTTCGCCGTCGTGTACTTCCCCGATTTTGTGTGATCGGCCGGTATAATAGAGAATCCGCTCGGTGACCGTCGTCTTCCCGGCGTCAATATGCGCAATAATTCCAATATTGCGTAAATTTTCGATCTTTATCTTTTGCATCATCTCACAATATGCATATTGGCGGTAAAGGGAAAGCGCAGATCAATATGTCCCGCCAGGGTTTCCACTTCTCGACCATTAATCAAAACTTGCACCTTTTTTACTTCATCCACATTCATTACCAGAGAATTAACAATGGAATAAATTGACAGCTGCTCCGCCATCGATCCCCCCGGATGCGAATCTGTAATTTCCGGCGAAAAGTCGATATAGGCGACCCCTTCCCCGGTTATATACAGCCCCCGGCAAACGGTACGATACGGAAGGGTTGGAAGCAATGTTTTTTTCATCGGTCCTTGAATCAAGGCTGCAACAACCTTTCTGGCCAGGGACACCGGATCATCGGCAGCCCGAATGATCCGCTTCTCCGGCACCAGCACAGCGCCTCCCTGATCCGCGAAATAAAGGTAAACAGGAACTTCCACCTCCTTTTTCTCCAGAGCAATGGTTTGAACGACTTTCTCCGCCCCCTGCCGGCCGACGTCCGGCCCGGCAAAAAAACAATAAAACACCGCTGCGGCAATAACCGCGATGGTTACCAGAAGGATATACAAAGAAATGCGCTTTTTGTCCATAGCCGATAACTTCCACCTGTCAGCCGCCTCTGATATTCTGTAATACACCGGCCTTGAGCAATTTTTAAAATTGCGGCACACCCCATACTGCGAATGTTAACCCCGTCCTACCCCGGAACGATACAATTCACTGCCGCTGCCGAACAAGAAAATCCCTACCCGTTCTCCGCATCTTTCAACACCCGGCGCAAAACTTTTCCCACCGCCGAAGTCGGCAGTGCTTCCCGGAACTCGACGCTGCGGGGGCATTTATAACCGGCCAGACGCTCTTTACAGAAGGCGATAATTTCTTCTTCGGTGGCCTCCATATTCTCCCGCAACTGCACAAAGGCCTTGACCTCCTCCCCGCTTCTGGGATGGGGAACGCCGACCACCGCGGCCTGGGCGATCTTGGGATGCTGAAACAGGGCTTCTTCCACTTCCCGGGGATAACAGTTAAATCCGCCCACCAGAATCAAATCCTTTTTCCGATCGGTAATAATGATATACCCATTTTCATCAATGTGACCGACATCTCCGGTCAAAAAAAACCGCTGTCCCTCAATTTCCCGGAAGACTTCCTGGTTGGCATCCGGTTTCCGCCAGTATCCCTGCATAACCTGCGGACCGGAAACGGCGATCTCCCCGTCTTCCCCCTGAGCCAGTTCCCGGGTTCCCGTTTCAGTATCCACAATCTTGATGTCCGTGTTGGGAATGGGGAAGCCCACGGACCCGAACAGCCGCTGCTCCTTGTTGCTGGGATTGCCGGTAATTACCGGGGCGGTTTCGCTCAGGCCGTAGCCCTCAAAAATAATCGCTCCGGTCTTGGCCTCAAAATTTTTGGCCAGCTCCACCGGCAGTGGCGCGCCTCCGGAGGCGCAACAGATCAGAGAACTCAGATCGTATTGATCCAGCAGCGGATGATTTTCAAAGGCGCTGTAAATGGTGGGGACGCCCACCAGAATGGTCGGGCGGTATTTCTGAATCAGTTGCAGCACTTCGGTAAACGGCGGATCTCCGGCCCGGGGGTCGGGGACACAGACCAGGCGGCTGCCGCTGGCGCAAGAGGCCAGCAGGCACATGGTCATACCGAAACTGTGATACCAGGGAAGAATGCCGATGTAACAGTGAAAGCCCCCCCGCCGCAACTTCTCCGGAGGGCCTCCGGGCTCCTGGGGTATATACACCCATTCGTCCATGGCCTTTACGTCAAAATAAAAATTGGTGTGGGTCAGGGCCGCGCCTTTGGGAAGGCCCGTAGTCCCGCCCGTATAAATGATCAGGGCCAGATCTTCGGAAGGAGAAATTTCAACCTGCGGGGGATCCGGCGGATAATCAGCCAGCACATCATCATACTGCAGATGACCGGGTTCATGGTGTTCGGCGCGGGGAATTTTTTTCAGCAGCGAGCCCAGAAAACGCTTTACCGGGGGCAGATAGGATTTCACGTTGCAGACCACCACGGTCTCCACTTCCGTCTCCTGAATGGACTGCACCACCGTGGGATAAAATTCCGGATGGTCCATGCAGAAAACAGCCCGGGCCCCGCAATCCTTGAGCTGATAATTGAGTTCCGTGGCCGTATACATGGGGTTGCAGGTAACCCCCACGGCCCCGGCTTTCAGGATGCCGAAATAAATCTCGGGATAGTGCGGCAGGTTGGGCAAAAAAATAGCCACCCGGTCCCCTTTGCGGATCCCGTGGGCCTGCAGAAAGTTGGCCAGCCGATCAGCGGCCTCTTTAACCCGGGCGAACGTACGGGTACCACCGTTAAAAATTGTATACACCTTGTCCGGATAATCCCGGGCGGCATCATCCAGAAGTGAAAACAGGGGATACTCATAATCGGCGATCTCCCGGGAAACACCTTCCGGCCAATAGGGAGTGGGCCATGGTTTTACGCTCATGGTTACATCCTTTCATCTGCAATTCAACTGTATTTAGGTCACAACAGCCGCTATCGTAGCCGGTAATCATTTCTTTTGCAAGCATTGTACAGGCAGCATATGCCGTAACATTCGGAATGATCATCGTAACAGCCGATACCCGTCCGGTCTTTTCGGCCGCTCCCCCGCTTACTGCAACGGTCTTACCATATTACACGCTTTCTGCAAACCCAATTGACGGGCCTTTTTCAGTTTCCGCCTGGCCTGGAAGCGTCGCCCGGCTTGTTCATAGGCCCGCGCCCGCAGCAAATAGCCGAAGCCAGTTTTTTATCACCGAGGTACTGGTCAAATAGATGCCGGACACTTCCAGAGCCGCCCGCTTGCTTCCACAAGGGCAATCTGTCTGGCATCCTGCGTATTGTCCAGATTTCATGCCTGCAAAAAATACGGGCCGAATTTGCAACGGCCATTGTATCACGGACCTGGGAGGGATTCATGCAATTTTTTTTTCGGTCGCCGGCATACCGATCACAAAGCCGCCCGGTCTGGTTGCGAATTCTTCCGCCGGTTCTGCCTTGACACCCGCTGTTTTTTACGGTAGTTACAAAAATCAATCGTTCGCACAAAAGCATTGGGATAATAAAGGAGACCGCTTATAATGAAAACCATCGGCATCACCGGCGTATCCGGATATCTGGGAGCCCGGCTGGTCGCCCTGCTGACGGAAAGAGAAGACATCGACAGCATCGTCGGACTGGATATCATGCCGCCAAAAATAGAGTGCCCGAAACTGAATTTTTTCGCCAAAGACATTCGGGACAACAGCATCACCGATCTGTTTCGGGAACATAAGGTGGACACGGTTCTGCACCTGGCTTTTGTGGTCAAGCCCATCCATGACCTGAAAAAAATGCATGATGTGGATTATAACGGCACCCGGAACATCCTGGAATGCGCCCGCCGGGCCGGGGTTGATCACGTGGTGGCCGTCAGCAGCACCTTCGCCTACGGCGCCCATCCGGATAATCCCGTCCCGCTCAAGGAAGACGACCCGCTGCGCGGCAATGAGCGTTTTCCTTATGGTTACAACAAACGGGGGGTGGATCTGATGATGCAGGAATACGCCGAAAAACACCCGGACCTGCCCCTGACTATT
>CAZWCS010000053.1:0-26370 GCA_964632805.1 uncultured Desulfobacterales bacterium | reverse complement strand
GCCTTCGGCCTGCACGGCAGCTCGGTCATGGCCTTTATCGTGTCCGGCGGCATTGCCGGCGGCTGTGCGGTACCGGGGGTTATGGCTGCCCGCACCCTGAAGTCCCCGAAGGAGCGGCTGGCCACGATCCTGACGGTGCCGTTCATGAACTGCGGGGCCAAGCTGCCGGTATTCGCCCTGCTGGTGGCCGCATTTTTTTCCAGAAATGAGGCACTGGTCATGGTCATCATTACCCTGATCGCGTGGGGCGGCGCCCTGCTGGTGGCCAAACTGCTGCGCAGCACCGTCATCAGGGGCGAATCCACCCCCTTTGTCATGGAGCTGCCCCCCTACCGCCTGCCCACCTTCAAGGGCCTGCTGATTCACACCTGGGAGCGGACTTGGCAGTACATCAAAAAGGCCGGCACCGTGATCCTGGGCATCTCCATTCTGCTGTGGGCCATGATGACCTTTCCCGGCCTGCCGGACTCGAAATCCGCCGTGTTTGAGGCGGAACGGGAGACCTTCCTGGCCGAAGCCCCGGCCGGAGTGGTGGCGGAGCTGGAATCCGGGGGAGCGCTGTCCCCGCAGACAAAAGCCCTTCGGGACCGGTTGATGATGATTAACGGCCGCGAAGCCGAAGCAGCACTGCGGCACTCCCTGGCCGGTCGCATCGGTACGGGCCTGGAAACCATTACCCAACTGGCCGGCTTTGACTGGCGGACCAACATCGCCCTGGTGGGCGGGTTTGCCGCCAAAGAAGTGGTCGTCTCCACCCTGGGCACGGCCTACTCCCTGGGTGAAGTGGATCCCGAGGAAACCGGTTCCCTGTCGGAGAGACTGGCGGCCGCCCCGGGCTGGACCCCCCTGGTCGCCTGGAGCCTGATTTTGTTCACCATCTTCTACGCCCCCTGCTTTGTGGCCGTGGTCTGCATTGCCAGAGAAGCCGGATCGTGGAAATGGGGCGCCTTTTCCATGGTGTTCAACACGGTCCTGGCCTTTGCGCTCTCCGTGGCCGTGTTCCAGGTGGGCTCGCTGATGGGGGGTTATTGATGAAACGCAAAAAGCACGCCTGTCGTAACGCGCCTGAGCAGGATACCGACGAACAGGTGCGATGCTGCTGCGGAAAGCTGCTGGCCAAGCAGACCGACACGGGCATTGTGCTCAAATGCACCCGTTGCAAACGGGAAATTGTTATTGCTTTTTCATGCCCGCACAAGAAAGACGGTGAACAGTCAGTAGAATGGCGGGAAGGGGAAAGGCCCGTGCGGCGTCTGGTTCAGTCAGACAGAAACAAAATAACAAAAGGAGAAAACGGCACACCGTAAAGGGAACTACTCACCATACATATCCGTGATGAGTTTTCGCAGTTGAGCGGCTTTATCCGGGTTTAACTGATCAATTTTACGCTGCAAGCGCTGCTTACTGATGGTGCGGATCTGATCAACGGCAATTTCGGCCTTTTTGTTCGCGCATGCAGTCTGAATGCGGCTCCGCCACCGGGGATGCAGCTTTGAGGTTAAGGGGCACACAACAACGGTTTCAAGGTATTTATTCATTGCATCATGACTGATAACCACAACAGGGCGAACCTTTTTGATTTCACTGCCAATGGTGGGATTGAGATCAGCCAGATAGATTTCGTATCGTTTAATGGTCAAATCCGTCGTCCTCCAGACCATCAAGAAGCGTTGCGTCAAACTCGCCCCAGTCTTCCTTTGCATCCGCCATGGCTTTATACGTATCTTCCCAGGAAAGCTTGCTTTCCTCTTTATTGCGAAGCAGCAAACCCCTGTCTGTTTCTTCAAGTAGAAGGGTATCTTTTAGCCCGTATTTTTGAATGAGCGCCTTGGGAATACGCACGCCCTTGGAATTGCCAATGGAAATCAGCCTGACATCTTTTGATCGCAGTTGTTGTTGCATGGAACCGCTCCTTTTAAGCTATTATTTTGTAACTATTGTAATTACATTTTCAGAGAATGTCAAGCCTGATGGGTGTTTACATTTATTGTCTTTTTTGATAAGCGGCTTCCGGGAAAAATATGAAACGCGCTTGCGCTGGAGGATTCGCCGGGATCAATATATGCCGATGGATGTTATCAGAAAAAGCGAGCCAAAGGCGGCAATGGCCGCGCCGGAGAAAAGGCCGATAGTATTTTCAATTTTGCGGGTATGCTTTGGGGAAACCAGCTGCAGGACGCCGGTTTTTCCCAGAATGACGGCAATAACCACCCCGGAGATGGTGATGGCCATGCCCAGGGAAATGCAGGCCGCCAGCAAAAGACCCAGCAGCAGTACTTCCATGGAGAGGCAGAAGAGCATGACCATGACCACCGCCGGGCAGGGAATCAGCCCGATGGTGGCCGCCCAGCCCAGCAGCCCTTTTCCGGAAGCCGTTTCCGTCCCGGATTCATCGGCATTCGCGGGTGTTTTCCGGAGGGCCAGCAGATTTTTGAAAAAGATCCCCAGCCCCAGCAGGAAGATCAAACCGAAACTGATCAGTTGGGTGGTGCCGGTCACCGTATCCAGGGTGCCGCTGACGCTCTGCTGAATGATAAAGCGCAGGCCGAGCACGGCCACGGCGCCGGAAAAACCGTGGATCAGGGCGAAAAAACCGCCGAAAAGCAAGCCCCCGGCGATGGAGACCCGGTGCGAAAGAACATAGGCGGTGGCCACCGACTTGCCGTGCCCCGGACCGGCCGCATGCAGCAGACCGTAGGCCAGGGCCAGGCCCATTAACAGCAGCAGTGGCCGGGTGGCTTCTCCGGTTTTCGCCTGCCGGATCAGTTGCGACATGTTGTGTTTCAACTGCTGCTGCCAGTAGACCATTTTCCCGAAAAAACGGCTGGCCGGCGCCGGTTTGGAAGCGATCGCCGGTTCCGTTTTTCCCGGGCTGGTAAAGGGGTTGCCGGCCAGCACCGGCCCCGTCACCCACAGGGCCAGCAGCGCTGTCAACAGGCTTTTCATCCAGGGTTTCATGGTTGGGTGCGAAACTCCAGAAAAAGGGTCCAGGGGTGAATCATGCCGTAATAAATGGTGGTTTCCGGGTCTTCCTGAATGCGGGTGGTTACCTTGTAACGGTCCGCCGCAGTCATCGTTACGGCACCCTTTTCGGCAAAGAAGATGGCCGCATAGTAGGAAGGGTCGTAAGTGGCCACTTTTATTTTTTTGAAATGTTCCGTGGCCCGGACGTGACAGGGGATAAAAAAGTTGTAAACAAGCTGTCCGTCCCGGAGGACAGCGTTGAAGTCTTTGATATATTCGACGGAAAACGGTCGCCCGTCGATGGTGATAAAGGTAAAGTAATTGTATTCGGCAATATAGGAGAAAGCTTTTTCCCGGACGGTGGCTACTTCCGGCGGTTCCAGGCGGCCGTTGCCGTTACGGTCGTAATCGTCAGCGATCATGGCCGCAAACATTTCGTCAAACTGCCAGTGCAGTTTCAGCCCGGCCAGGCCTTTTTCATCAAAGACCACTTCAATTCGCTGGGCAATGAAGACATGCGGATGGGCTTCGGTCAGCGGCGGATTTGCCAGGCACAGGCCCGCAAAAACCGTTAGAATGAGTAAGAGCCGAAATATCAGGATTGACGGCGGTTTATTCTGTATTGCCCTTTTGCGCGGTAAAACCGTCCGTCGGCCATCAATCCGCAAAAAGATAAAATTGCGGTCCGGATTGGCGGGATGGAAATCAGTCTGTTTACAGAATAATTGCAAAGTCTTGGTATGTTTACAGAGAAAACTTTTTCTAAAACATTTCAATCAGGGTAATGGCCTGTAGTACTTCAAGTATATTAATCAATGACGCCCTGCGCCACCGGCGGTAAAGAGCATTATGAACGAAAATAGCAAAGATTTGCGGGAAAATAAACTGTAAATTGGGTGCCGCCAAACCGGCCAGACCACTTAACGTTATCTCAAAAAAATGAGATATCCGGTTTTCGATCGGCAAATACACGGGAGAAGGTGCCAGAAATATATTGACAGATGATCGCGATCTTGCTATGGGTCAGGCCTGCCTGTTGGGTTTGCGCCTACCCGGCGTGTAAAAGTTGAGATTTTTCCGGAAGTATCGTATGTCCATTTTCACAGGAAATCTTAATACGGGGGATGGGCTGTCTGTATCTGCGTAACTGCTGGTGAATTCAGGGTTTTTATTAATAATAAATCTGGCTGTAAGACTGTTTTTCAGGTGTTGAAGATAATGACAAAAAAGAACGGCCTGATCATCGCCGGCATCCTTATGATCGGCTTGATGCTCGGAATTTTTGTCATCCAGAAAATTCGGACAGATCCGGACATCATTTTTTTTATTCCCGAAAACAACGCGAAATGGATTCGTTACCCTGAACCGTTTTCTTTGGTTGCCCGTGAATCCAGGGAAATAGAGGTATTATTCAGGACGCGTTTTGACGTGGCAACTCCGCCGGAAATGGCGGCACTGAATCTGCAGGCGTTCCGAGAGGCGCGGGTTTTTCTTGACAACCGTCTTGTTTTTCAATCCGATCCCGATGATTTATGGAAAAAAAAATATGTTTTTGATCTGTCAGGTACGGATTTATTGAATGCCGGTTCTCACGAACTCCGGATTGCGGTAACCAGCAGCAAAGGATATCCGGCCCTTATTGCCGCCTGTGAGAAGCTGCAAATTCATAGCGGCACATCCTGGGAGGCAAGTTATGACGGAAAAACATGGAAGCCTGTTCTGACGGTTGAGAAACAGCCGACTGTTAAACTTACTAGGAAATTCAAGCGGTCGGATCAGGCAGTCCGCGCCAAGGCCTTGGTTTTTCTCCCGGTTTTCTTATTGGTCAGCATCCTGACATATGCCGGATATCGAAAGAAAAACTCTGTTTTTACTGCGGGCAATGTTCGTTATGCGCTTTTTATCTTATGGGGGGCAATGGCCGCAAATAACATTTTTAAAATTCCGCCGTATGTCGGAATGGATTTGCCTTCGCACTTTGAATATATCGTCTATGTAATGAAAAATTGTCGTATCCCCCTGCCGACAGAAGGGTGGCAGATGTTTCAGCCGCCCCTGTACTATATTGTATCTGCAGTTTTTGCCAAAATTCTGTTTGTGTTCTTACCCGGAAATATTGTGGGGCTGATGCTGAGAATCATTCCGCTAGTCTGTGGAATCGCCCAGGTGGAAATCTGTTATCGCTCGGTGCGTTTTGTGTTTCCGGACAGGGAAGACCTTCAATGCCTTGGCACGATCATCGGGGGACTTCTGCCTATGAACATCTATATCTCTCAGGTCGTGGGCAATGAGCCAATGGCAGGTTTTTTTTCATCAATGGTGGTAATGCTGCTTCTGCGTTACCTGCATACAGCCGCGTCCAATCCCAAACGGGATCTTGTTTTTGTTGGCATATTTCTGGGGCTTGCGCTTTTAAGTAAAATTACCGCCTGTCTGTTGATTCCCCTTTTTATGCTCGCCATTGCAATCAATATTTCCCCTTTTGATGTTTCTGCTTTTTTGAAACGGGTTATGATCACTCTTGGCCTCGTTGTTGTTATATGCGGATGGTATTATCTGTATTCATGGATCGGTGCCGGGAAAATCGTTCTTCGCTCTGCAAATGTTGAATGGTGGCAGGACCCCGGTTTCCGGGTCTGGCAGTATTTTTTTCTGTTCGGCGAATCAATTTTTTATCCGATATATGCTATGATTATAAGCCCTTGGGATTCTCTTTATTCCACATTCTGGTTAGATGGGTCATTAAGCCAGATTGTCAGCTATACGTTTCGCCCACCCTGGAACGATGACTTTCTGGTGTCTTCCGCATTATTTTCCATTCTGCCGACCACCGGTATTGGTATCGGAATGATTGCATCCCTCCGCGGGTTTCTGTCAGAACAAAAGAGCCTGTTTTTTTGCACATGCTGTGTCATCGTTTATATCTGTGCAATCCTGTACGTTTGCCTGACACTGCCGGTTTACAGCACCGCCAAAGCTACATATATGCTGGGAATTACGCCGTGTTTTGCTGTATTATGCGCCCGCGGATTGGATGTTCTGATGGTGTCCGCCGTAATTCGACCCGTTATTTACGGGCTCATCGCCTGCTGGGGAACAAGTGTTTATCTGGCGTATTTTGTCTGATAAAAACAGGTTGCCGAATGGTTGTGACATCGGGCTTCTCCAACCCACGAACCAATAAACAGCCCGCCGGTGATCGAGGGGTGATTGACAAAAAAGAGCGGCCTTGCTATAGTTTAGGCAAAGAAAGGAAATTCTTATCTTTGTCGTTTGACTGTCATGCGAAGGGTTGTTGGAGCTTTTTTCCCTGCATCCATAGTAAAGTTGAAAGTAAAGTTGAACTTGAAATATTTCCCCTTTTTTTCAATATTATAAAGATTTGAATATCAAACACAACAAAACGACGAATACGTTTCACGTATTGATTTTTTCGGTTTTTATCATTTCCGGATTCTGTGGTCTTTTATATCAGATCGTTTGGATCCGAATGGCGTACGCATCGTTCGGCGTCATTACTCCGGTGCTGTCGGTTCTCATTTCATCATTTATGCTGGGACTTTCTCTGGGAAGCTGGCAGGGTGGAAAGTTTATTGAGAAGTTGCGGGGAAAATTCCATCTGTCTCCGATTTTCCTTTATGCGGTTACAGAGATTGCGATTGCGGTCGGAGCCATAATCGTTCCGCAATGGTTCGTCCTCGGAGAACAGATTTTATACGGGTTGGAGGATATGGATTCCCTCACCTACCTGATGTTTTCGGGGCTTGTCATTACCGCGTCTGTTTTGCCCGTTTGTTTTTTAATGGGAACGACATTTCCCTTCATGATGGCATATATAAAGGATATTTCTGAAAACCATCAAAAAAGTTTCAGCTATTTATATACCGCGAACGTCATCGGCGCCATGCTGGGGACCATGTTTACAGCTCTGGTTTTCATTGAAGTTTTTGGTCTTACCAGAACATTGTATATCGGCGGATTTTTAAATTTTTTCATCGGCGCCATTTGTCTGATTTTTATCTGGGACAGAAAAAAGATGCCGGTATTGTTATCGGAAGCGCCGGCACATTCTGATAAAGACCTTCATGGGCCCGTTTATGCGCCTTCAACCGGGAGAACATTTCTTCTTTTTATTCTTTTTTTGACCGGTCTTATTTCCATGAGTATGGAAGTCATCTGGACCCGGGCCTTCACCCCCGTGATGAAGACCATGACATATTCATTTGCCTCTCTTTTGACCGTTTACCTCCTGGCGACCTGGCTCGGCTCTCTTTTTTATCGCAAACAACTGGAGCACCGCAAAACCATTTCGAACAGAACACTGTTATGCGCTTTCGCCTGTTTTTCATTTCTGCCTTTAATTTTGAATGATCCCCGGCTGGATACCGGCGTGATCTCGGTTTTGATCAGCATTTTCCCGTTATGCGCCACGCTTGGGTATCTTACCCCTAAACTGATTGACGATTATTCCAGCGGGTCCCCTTCTGCAGCCGGTAAAGCCTATGCTGTCAACATAATCGGATGTATTGCCGGTCCTCTTGTTGCCTCTTATTTGTTATTGCCGTTTCTGGGTATTAAAAACGGGCTCATTATTCTGAATGCCACTTTCCTGATACTTATTCTGAGCCATTATGGGGTAAAACTTTTTAAAATCGAACTGTCTGCTTTCACCTTTATTTTCGCCTTTTTTTTCCTTTGGCGGGCAAGCTTCGTGCACGAAACCTATGAGGAAGTATTCGCCCGGAAATCCAACAGCGTTATCCGCCGGGATTACACGGCCACTGTGGTTTCATGCGGCGAAGGTTTCAAGATGCGATTGTATGTGAATGGTATCAGTATAACGCATCTGACACCGATAGCCAAATATATGGCGCACCTGCCGCTGGTGTTGTGCAAAAATCCACCTGAATCCGCGCTGGCGATTTGCATGGGGATGGGAACGACCTATCGATCGTTGTTGAGTTGGAATATTCAGTCCACGGCGGTGGAACTGGTGCCGAGCGTAAAGGAAGCGTTTGGGTTCTATTTTACGGATGCGGATTGCCTTTTAAAACATCCCAAAGGGAATATTATCATCGACGACGGCAGGCGATTTTTAAAGAGGACTTCCGACCAGTACGATGTGATCACCATTGATCCGCCGCCACCCATTGAAGCCGCTGGTTCAAGCTTATTGTATTCGAAGGAATTTTATGAAGATGCGAAACAGCATTTGAAAAAAGGTGGGGTGTTGCAGCAGTGGTTTCCCTTTGGGGAAAAGAAGATACTCCAGGCGGTCACGCGTTCGATTTATGATTCTTTCAAACATATTAGAGTATACCATTGCCTGGAGGGATGGGGGTTCCATTTTCTGGCCTCCGATGAACCGATCCGTTTCCCGGATTTGTCCAAATTGTCATCGATAATGCCCGATTCGGCAAAAGATGATTTTTTAGAGTGGTTTATGGAAGATAATCTGGAGGATGATCTGGCGTTTTTTTTTCAACTAGTTATCGATAAGGAGATCCCCGTCGAACAACTGCTGAATGAAGATACGTCCGTTATTATAACAGACGATATTCCTTACAATGAATATTTTTTATTGAGACGGTTTTGGGACAAGTTGCACAATAGATATCAAAAAGCGAGTTAATTTCGCAGGCGAAAAAACCCGAGGTTGATTTTTTCTTTATCATCTCTTTTCGTATCCTAATCGACCGTGTTGATGGGGATGGTAATAACCGGCAGGGCCAGGGAATCGTTGCGGACTACCTGTTTCAGGGGGGCACTTTTGACAATTACCCGGCCTGAGGCATCCTGTAAGTAATAATACAGTTCCGTGATGCCCTGATACTTTTCCAGGGTAATGATATCGATTCCCATAAATCCGCCCAGGCCGGGCAGAACAATATCGGGCGTGCTGATGCCGGTTTTGTCAAAATCGGTCCCCAGAGAGGTGAAAAAGACCGTCAAGTGATAGTCGGCCGCAGTGGAAGCGTCTGTAAATCGGCACTGAAATTTTTCCCGCAGGGCCATTTTCAGCCGGTGTCGGGCATAAGCCAGGAGTGCCGAATCTTCCAGGAAAAAACACTCCACAAAAACCGTTTTATCCTTCAGAAGGGAAAAATCTTTTTCCGGAAGCCGGCTCATAATGTTATGGATGCTGTGCGCGGTCAGACGCTGTTCCGTGGAACCGGCAAATTTTTCCGTTATCTGACGTGTGCTGCACGACATTAGCAGCAGGGAAACCAAGGCAAGGCGCAGAAAATATTTGTTCATAGGGTTTTTTACCAAGTGTGGCTGTTTTGTCAATCCTTTTCAACCGCCAGGGAAGGGATAAACAGATGGGCAGCACGGGAAGAAAAGAAAAAGGGGTTTGCGACCCGTCGCCGCAAGCCCCTGTCTGTTGCTGGCTGAGGGACCAGGATTCGAACCTGGATTAACGGGGCCAGAACCCGTCGTCCTGCCATTAGACGATCCCTCATATATCCTGCAAATAATATCAAAAAAATTTATCCGGCGTCAAGGCGAAATATGCCTCAAAATTACTGTTGCCGAAGGTTTGACCGGCTGCCCGGCGAAGCGATTAGCCGAATTTTTTCAGGTAATAGGTACAGACGCTGGTGGCACAGACCTGGCCGTTGGCATCCGTGGCTTCCATTTCCAGCACCCAGTCTCCTTTTTTCTTCTCGCTTTCCTCAATGGGCTTGATCATTTCATCGGCCTTTTCCTGGGTCAGGGTCAGGTCGCAGAACATATCGGTGGTACCGGGTTTTTTAAACTCGATGCTCATACCTTTGTTGATGGGCACATAGCCCATGCCGGGATAGGTAACCGCCATCAGGGCCGCCCCGGCTACCTCCATCAGCATGAACAGGGAGCCGGCATAGATAATGCCCACATGATTAAGATGTTTCTCCCGGGGAATCATCAGTTTCACGTGGTTGTCCCAGGCCTCCACCAGGGTCAGCCCGCCTTCTTTCACCCAGGGAATGCCTTCCGTAAACATGGCCGGCATGCCCGCGTATTTTTCGTCGATCATGGCCTTTCTCCGCGTAAAGTTGTTGGTTTCTTTCCGGTTCGCAAACTTGAAATAGTGCCCAAGCCCCGACAAAAAGTCAAGCCCCGGTGGCCACTTTTTCCCGTCCGGGAAAATTTGTTTTCCGGGCCTTTCTTCTGCAAGAGCGGTTTATTCTTTTAAGAACAACCGCTCATATTCCGTTTTGGTCAGATGGGTTTTCATCAATCGGCTCAAAAGAGTATGGATTTCTTCCAGCTCCGCATCCGACATTTTTTTCACCAGGTGCTGGATCAGGGTGTCATCGGAAAATTTCTGCAGGTAAACGATAATGGTTTCCTCGTCGCTGGTGCGGTCCAGCCCGAAGGCCCCGGCACCAGTGTACTCCTCCACGAAAGTATGGGTGTGTAACATGCGGTTTCCTTGGTTCGGGTCAGCGCATCATCACAAAGGGGTTGGTCCGTTTTTCCATGCCCACCGTGGTTTCCGGGCCGTGGCCGCAGTACACGGTGACGTCGTCACCCAAGGGAAAAATTTTTGTCTGAATGACATTGATCAGGGTGTCGAAATCACCGCCCGGAAAATCGGTACGCCCGATGGAACCGGCAAAGAGGGTATCCCCCACAAAAGCGCATTTGTCTGTATAGAGGGTGATGCCGCCTGGTGAATGTCCCGGGGTGTGGATGACTTTCAGGGAGATTTCACCGAAAGCGACTTCGTCGCCGTCCGCCAGGGTCCGGTCCGGCGGCGGTGAATTTTCCACAGACATGCCGAAGGCCCCCGCCATATCGGTCAACGCGGAAAGCATGGGGGCGTCGGCGGCGTGAATGAGCAGCTCGGCATTGGTAGCCTCCTTTATGCGTTTGTTGGCGCCCACATGATCGAAATGCCCATGGGTGTTGATAATGGATTTTACGGTCAGTTTTTTGCCGGCCAGGGCATACAGAATGCGGTCGGCTTCCGCGCCCGGGTCGATAACCACTGCCTTTTTGGTCGTCTCGCAGCCGACCAGAAAGCAGTTGGCCATGATCGGGCCGACTTCCAGTTTCTCAATAATCACGTCAACCGTCCTTGTTTCGGGTTCGCTGTTTGGCCTGTTCGATCAATTCCACCAGGCCGGTGATTTTCGGTTTGGGAGGGCCGGGCGTGAGCAGCACGGAGACGGTCTCCGGCGGGAAGTGGGCGTGTAAATAGGCGACCACGTCAAATATTTCCCACCAGCAATCGGCGATTTTCCAGCAGGGGCCGTGATCGTCGCCGCCCTGCAGACAATAGGAAAAAGGTACCGGGTGTCCCAGCCGGGGGCATCGCCGCTGCCGTGTTGTGGGGTCGCAGTCTTCCGTCATGCCATTTCTCCCGCTTCACCGTTATTTACTGGAAACTGCTTGCGGCTTTGGAAAATCGGCGAAAACCGCTTCCGACTGGGTCAGTTCATCATCTGACAGCGCAATGTCGGCCAGCTCTCCGGCAAAATATTTGTCGTACCCGGTTAAATCCATCAGGCCGTGGCCGCTCCAGTTGAACAGAATGACCTTTTCCTTGCCTTCTTCCTTGGCCTTCCGGGCCTCGTCAATAACGCAGGCCAGGGCATGGTTGGTCTCCGGCGCCGGAATAATCCCTTCCGTCCGGGCGCACAGTACGCCCGCTTCATAGGACTGCAGTTGCGGCACGGACCGGGGCGAAAGAATATTTTCGCAGATCAGCTGGCTGACAGTGGGTGCCATGCCGTGATACCGCAGGCCACCGGCGTGAAACGGCGGCGGTACAAAAGCGTGCCCCAGGCTGTGCATGGGCAGCAGCGGGGTGTAACGGGAGGTGTCGCCGTGGTCATACACGAAGGGAGCTTTGGTCATGGTGGGGCAGCCTTTGGGTTCGACCGGGTAAATGGCGATATCTTTACCGTTGATTTTGTCGTATACAAAGGGATAGGCCAGACCGGCAAAGTTACTGCCGCCGCCGGCACAGCCGATAATGACATCCGGATACCGCCCGATTTTTTCGAATTGTTTTTTGGCTTCCAGTCCGATGATGGTCTGGTGGAGCATAACGTGGTTCAGGACGCTGCCCAGGGAGTACCGGGTCTGGCCGGATTCATCCCCCACCGCGGCTTCGATGGCTTCGCTGATGGCGATACCCAGGCTGCCCGGGGTATCCGGGTCTTTGGCCAGTGCGTCCCGTCCGGCGTTGGTCTCATTGCTCGGGCTGGGGATACAGTTGCCCCCCCAGGCCGCCATCATCAGCTTGCGATAGGGTTTCTGGTCAAAGCTGATCCGCACCATGAACACCTTGCACTCCAGGCCGAACTGGGCGCAGGCAAAGGACAGGGCGCTGCCCCATTGCCCCGCTCCGGTTTCCGTGGTCATGCGCTTGATGCCGAACTCTTTGTTGTAATAGGCCTGGGCCACGGCGGTATTGGGTTTGTGGCTGCCCGGCGGGCTGACGCTTTCGTTTTTGAAGTAGATTTTGGCCGGCGTATCCAGCGCCTTTTCCAGGGAATAGGCGCGGACCAGAGGGGAAGGTCGCCATATTTTCAGAATGCCAAGCACTTCTTCGGGAATGTCGATCCAGCGCTCGGAACTGACTTCCTGTTCAATCAGGTTCATGGGGAACACCGGCGCCAGCGCGTCCGGTCCAATGGGCTTGCCGTCGGGGCCAAGGGGCGGATTCATTTTAATGTCGGCCAGGATGTTGTACCACTGGCGTGGCATTTCATGCTCTTCCAAAAGGATTTTTCTGGGTTCCATAATCTGCTCCTTACTGGTTGGTGTTGGCGGTTATTTTCTCTGTGTTTTGTTTCATGTTTTTATGGATGTTGTCAAGGACGCCGTTAATAAAGGCTCCGGAATCATCGGAGCCGAATCGTTTGCCCAGTTCAATGGCTTCATTAATGGCGACTTTGGGTGGCACATCATCGCAGTTGATCATTTCAAATACCGCGATCCGGAGAATGTTCCGGTCCACTCCGGACATGCGGCTCAGTTTCCAGTTTTCCGAATGTTTTGATATCAGCGCATTCAGTTGCGGCCGTTGTTCAGTCACGCCGCGGATCAGGGCGAAAAAATGGGGGAAGGCCTCTTCGGTAATGGAATATTTGTCACAAAAAGCGCTCTGTTTTTCCGCAAATTCTTCCCAGGACTGATTGATATCCTGGGAAAACAGAAACTGCATGGCCAGAATACGCGATTTGTGCCTGCCCGCCATAATTCGATAATCCGTTTAGCCGATCGTTTCCATCAGATTGGCCATTTCTATGGCGGCGATAGCGGCGTCCCAGCCCTTGTTGCCCGCCTTGGTTCCGGCCCGTTCGATTGCCTGTTCAATGGTGTCCGTGGTTACGATGCCGAAAATGACCGCGGTCCCGGACTCCAGGCCGACCTGGGCGACGCCTTTGGAAACTTCGGCACTGACGTAATCAAAATGGGGGGTAGCTCCCCGGATGACCGCCCCCAGACAGATAATGGCGTCATAGGATCCTTTTTGCGCCATTTTTTTGGCCACCAGAGGAATTTCAAAGGCCCCCGGAACTTTGACCAGGTCCACGTCCGTTTCGGCTGCGCCGTTTCGTGTCAGCGCGTCCATGGCACCGCCAACCAGCCTGTCGGTGATAAAATCGTTGAAGCGGCTGGCAATCAACGCGAACGATTTCCCCTGGGCGGAAAGTCCGGCTTCAATGATGTTCGGCATTTTTCCCTCCTTAAAAAATAAAAGTATAAGACGTTAGGGTATGGATTTCAGATTTAAGGTATGCCCCATTTTCAACTTTTTGCATTCCAGGTAGCACTGATTGTATTTGTTGGGTGGAATTTCAATGGGCACCTGTTCCACCACGGACAGTCCGTAGCCTTCCAGACCGACAATTTTTTTGGGATTGTTGGTCACCAGGCGCATTTTTTTCACGCCCAGGTCGGCCAGTACCTGCGCGCCGATGCCGTAATCCCGCAAATCCGCCCGAAAGCCCAGTTCCTCATTGGCTTCCACAGTGTCGAAACCCTGGTCTTGGAGATTGTAGGCCTTGAGTTTATTGACCAATCCGATTCCCCGGCCCTCTTGCCGCACGTAAAGGACTACGCCCGAACCTTCCTCCGCCATCATCAGCATGGCCCGGTGGAGCTGGTGGCCGCAATCACAGCGCAGCGAGCCGAAAATGTCCCCGGTCAGGCATTCCGAGTGTACCCGGACCAGAACCGGTTCCTCGGTATTGATGTCCCCTTTCACCAGCGCAATATGCTGAAAGTCTTCCATATCATTTTCATAGACAATGATTTTGAATTCGCCGCCGTATTCGGATTGAATTCTCGCCTCCACTTCCCGTCGTACGAACGATTCGGTGCGCATGCGGTATTCGATCAGGTCGGCAATGGTGCAGATGCCGATGCCGTGTTGTTCACTGAATTCCTGCAGCGCCGGCAGACGGGCCATGGTGCCGTCATCGTTCATGATTTCACATATGACACCGGCCGGTTTCAGCCCGGCCAGGCGGGCCATGTCCACCGAGCCTTCGGTCTGGCCGGCGCGGACAATAACCCCCCCTCTTCGGGCCCGCAGCGGGAAAATATGTCCCGGCCGTACCAGATCTTCGGGCCGGGCATTGTCCGCCACGGCCGTCTGGATGGTCTTGGCCCGGTCGGCCGCCGATATGCCGGTAGTCACCCCGTGTTTGGCTTCTATGGAGACCGTAAAGCCGGTTTCAAAGGGAGAGGTGTTTTTTTCCACCATCAACGGCAAATCCAGGGCGCTGACAATTTTGCTGTCCAAAGCCAGGCAGATCAGCCCCCGCCCGTATTTGGCCATGAAATTGATGGCCTCCGGGGTAGTGTGTTCCGCGGCCAGCATCAGATCGCCTTCGTTTTCCCGGTCTTCATCATCCACCAGGATGATCATCCGTCCGGCCTTGATTTCTTTAATTCCGTCTTCGATACTGATAATACCCATCATCTTCTCCTGCATGCTGCTAATATCCTGTCCCGGACAGGCCGGGTTTTCAGAAGGTTATTGTTTTGCCGCCGCCGTTTCGGCGGTCGGACGGTTCCGCTTTCATTTGCGGCCGGTCCGGTTTTTAAAGAAAACCCGTTCTGGCCAGAAATTCCCGGTCAAGAATGCTCCGGGGATTGGGGGGCTCCTTTTCACCGGTATCCCGGCGCAAAAAATTCTTTACATATTTGCCGATAATGTCGGTTTCAATATTGACCCGGTCACCGGCGGACCGCGAGCCGATCGTCGTGATCGCCGCCGTATGGGGAATTACGCTGACGGCGATATGTTTGTCGTCACAGTCGTTGATGGTCAGGCTGATTCCGTCCACAGCCACGGAACCCTTGGGAACCGTGTAATACGACAATTTCCGGGCCAGCTTGATCCGGATAATGACGGCGTTGCTCAAAGGTTGCTTGTCGGCGATGATTCCGGTGCCGTCGATATGCCCGGTAACCAGATGTCCGTCCAGGCGGTCGGAAAAGCGCAAGGCGCGCTCCAGATTGACCGTTTGGCCGGCGTGCAGGGTTCCCAGCGTGGTTTTTGCCAGGGTTTCCGGGGCCACATCCGCCTCAAACTGCCGTCCTGCCAGATGCACCACCGTCAGGCAGGCGCCGCTGACGGCGATGCTGTCCCCGATGGCGGTATCGGTGAGAGCAAAGCCGGCTTCCACGCAGAGGCGCTGTCCCCGCCCCTGGGGCCGAATGGCTTTAATTTGACCCATTCCTTCAATGATTCCGGTGAACATCAGGACAGGTATCCTTCCAGCAGTATGTCCTGGTCGAAACGGGTAACTGTTATCTCCCGAACGGCTATCGCTTCTTTCATCAGATCCGGTCCTTTCCCGCTGCACACGGGCACCCCGTCGTCTCCGCCGAGGATCCTGGGGGCGTAAAAGAAACAGACTTTGTCAACCACCCCGGCTGCCAGGGCCGAGCCGCTGACTTGAGCGCCACCTTCAATCAAAAGGCTGGTGATTTCCATTTCTCCCAGGGTTGTCATCAGCGCATCCAATCGGATCCGGTTGTCTTCCACAGGGGCGTCCAGCACCTGCACCCCCTTTTCTTCCAGCCGCCGCCGTTTATCGGCCGCATGTTTTCCGCCGGTTACAATGATCGTCTTTACCGTAGCATCCGGGTTAGCCACCGTCGCTTCCTCGCTGAGTGAAAGCCGGGTATCCAGAATGATGCGAACCGGATTTTTGGTCCGGCGTCCTTCAAGGCGGACGGTTAAACGCGGGTTGTCGGCGCGTACCGTGCCCAAACCGACCATGATGGCATCCACGGCCTGCCGCATCCGGTGGACGTAATTTCGGGCCGTCGGTCCGGTGACCCACCGGGAATCTCCCGTGCGGGTGGCAATACGGCCGTCCAGGGTAAGGGCGCATTTCAGGGTCACAAACGGCGTCCGGGTCCGCACATATTTTTCAAACCATTCCAGCTGTTTTCCGGCCTCGGTGGCGCACACCCCTTCGGTTACCGCAAGGCCCCGGCTCTGGAGATATTCCAGACCGCCGCCGGTAACCTCGGGATTGGGGTCCCGCCGGGCCACCACCACCCGCCGGATACCGGCCGCACATATTTTTTCCGTGCAGGGCGGTGTCCGCCCCGTATGATTACAGGGCTCCAAGGTGACATACAGGTCGGCCCCTTTCGCCAGGGCGCCCGCTTCGTTCAGGGCCATAACTTCCGCATGGGGACCGCCGCAGGCCGCATGCCAGCCCCGGCCCACCACCCGGCCTTCCTTTACTACGACGGCGCCGACGATGGGGTTGGGCGAAGTAAAGCCCTCTCCGTTTTCCGCCAGCTCCAGAGCCTGCTTCATAAACTCGATATCATGCATTGTCTTGCGCCTTTTGGCCGCTGCCGGTAACGGCCCCGGGCGCCCTTCGGACCTTTATTGCTTTTTCAGGAGGCTTTTCAGCTCGGAGTAAAAATCATGAACATCCTTAAATTCGCGGTAGACAGAAGCAAAGCGAACATAAGCTACGGCATCCAGCGCGTGGAGCTTTTTCATGACCTTCTCCCCGATGATGCTGGAAGGGATCTCAATTTCTCCCATTTCCATCAGGTCATACTCCAGTTCATTGATGAACTGTTCAATGACATTGATGCTGATTTCCCGCTTCTGGCAGGCGCTTTTCATGCCTGCGCGGACTTTTTCCTTGGAAAATTCTTCCCGGCGGCCGTCCTTTTTAATGATCATAATGGGAATTTTTTCCACATGTTCGTAGGTGGTAAAACGCCGTTCGCAAGAAAGGCAAACCCGGCGCCGACGGGTCTCGGTATTGTCCCGGCTCAAGCGTGAATCAATGACTTTGTTTTCAAGCTCCCCGCAGAATGGACACTTCATAGGCGGTTCCTCACTGATTGCTTTCTTTTTCGCCCAGTTTTATCAGAGCAACATCGGCTTCCGTTAACATCTGAAGAGACAGGGGATCGGCGTATCCGTCCTGATAGTAAATGGTTTTGATGCCGGCGTTAATAATCATTTTGGTGCAGATGGAGCAGGGCTGGTTGGTGCAGTAAAGGGATGCGCCGGCGATGGAGACCCCGTGATAGGCCGCCTGGATAATGGCGTTTTGTTCGGCATGAATACCCCGGCACAGTTCGTGGCGTTCGCCGGAGGGGACTTTCAATTGTTGGCGCAGACAGCCGGTTTCCACGCAGTGTGGGATGCCCGCCGGGGCTCCGTTATAACCGGTGGACAGAATCCGTTTGTCTTTGACGACAATGGCCCCCACGGCGCGCCGCAAGCAGGTGGAGCGCCGGGCCACCAGTTTGGTGATGTCCATGAAATAGGTGTGCCAGTCGGGGCGATCGGTTCCGGCATCACTCATGCCTCTTCCTCGCGATAGAGGGGAAAATCCCGGCAAAGCGCCGTCACGGTTTCCCTGGTTTTTGCGATAATATCTTCGTCGGTTCTGTTTTTTAAGACAGTGGCAATAAGATCCGCCACGACGACCATCTCTTTTTCTCCCATGCCCCGGGTGGTCAAAACCGGCGTTCCGATGCGGACGCCGCTGGTGACAAAGGGGCCCTGAGGGTCCCGGGGAACGGTGTTTTTGTTTAAGGTGAGGCCGGCACGCTCCAGAACCGTTTCCGCTTCTTTTCCGGTAACCCCGATACTGCGCAGATCGGCCAGCATGGTGTGGTTGTCCGTTCCGCCGGAAATGAGGTCAATCCCTCTTTCCATGAGGGCGGCGGCCAGGGCCCGGGCATTTTTTACGACGCGAATCTGGTAGTCCCGGAATTCTTCGTTGAGGGCTTCGCCGAAAGCCACGGCTTTGGCGGCAATAACATGCATCAGGGGGCCGCCCTGGATGCCGGGGAAGATTTCTTTGTTTAAGATTTTGCTGTAGTCCCGGTTGCTCAGGATCAGGCCGCCGCGAGGCCCGCGCAAGGTTTTGTGGGTGGTCGAGGTGACCACGTCGGCATGGGGAAGAGGGGAGGGGTGGAGTCCGGCGGCCACCAGTCCGGCGATATGGGCCATGTCCACTACCAGCAGGGCTCCTGCGGATTCGGCGATGGCGGCGAATTTCTGGAAATCGATTTTTCGCGGGTAGGCGCTGGCCCCGGCCACGATCATTCGCGGCTGATGTTTTTGGGCAAGTTCCGCGACCTGCTCATAGTCGATGGTCCCGGTTTCCTCTCGCAGACCGTAATGCTTGAAATTGAATATTTTTCCCGAGAAGTTGACCGGACTGCCGTGCGTGAGATGACCGCCGTGGGAAAGATCCATGCCCAGGACGGTGTCCCCGGGGTCCAGCAAGGCAAAGTAGACCGCCATGTTGGCCTGGGAACCGGAATGGGGCTGAACGTTGGCATAAGCGGCATCAAACAGTTTTTTGGCCCGTTCGATGGCGATATTTTCCACTTCGTCGACACATTCACAGCCACCGTAATAACGTTTGGCCGGGTACCCCTCGGCATATTTGTTGGTCAGCACGCTTCCCTGGGCCGCCATCACTTCCCGGCTGGCCACGTTTTCCGAAGCGATCAGTTCCAGGTTGGACTGCTGCCTCTCAAATTCAGCCGCGATCGCCCGGGCCACTTCGGGATCTTTACCGGCAATGGCTTTTGAAGTCCGCATACGATTCCTTTTTTGTCCGTGTCCGGCGGCCGTACCGGGTCTTAAATCCTTTCGTTGATAAAATTGACGGCGTCCTGTACTGTTCGAATCTGCTCGGCTTCTTCGTCGGAGACTTCCAGATCAAATTCATCCTCCAGAGACATCAGCAATTCGACAATGTCCAGCGAGTCCGCGCCCAGGTCATTGATAAATTCGGCTTCCGGCCGTATTTCGTGAAAATCAATATCAAGTCGTTCAGCAAGGATTTTTTTTACTTTATTTTCAACCGACATTATTGTCTCCTTGGTCATGCAGGTCGTTTTTGTTTTCAGTTGCGTTTCTGCTTCCCTTCTGCCGAAAGGCTGCATATGGCCTTTACATATAGAGTCCGCCGTTCACGTTCAGGACCTGGCCGGTAATGTAATCGGCCGCGGGTGAAGCCAGAAAGACCACTGCCATGGCCACATCATCGGCTTCTCCCAGGCGGCCCAGCGGAATCATGCCGGCAATTTGTTCCCGGTCTTCTGCCGCCAGATCTGCGGTCATATCCGTGCTGATATATCCCGGGGCAACGGCGTTAACCGTAATGTTCCGGGAGGCAAATTCTGCCGCCACCGACTTGGTAAGCCCGAGCAGTCCCGCTTTGGCGGATGCATAGTTCGCCTGACCGCGGTTCCCGGAGAGGCCCACCACGGAGCTGATATTGATAATCCGCCCGGACCGTTGTCGCAGCATCTGGCGCGAAGCGGCTTTGATACAGAAAAAGGCGCCTTTTAAATTAACATCCAGGACGGCATTCCAGTCCTCTTCTTTCATGCGCGGCACCAGTTTGTCGCGGGATATGCCCGCGTTGTTCACCAGAACATCAATTCGGCCGGACTGCTTTCCGATGTTCTGAAAAAAATCGCTGACCTCTTTTTCCCGGCTCACGTCCGCTCGTACGGCGGTTGCTTTCCCCCCGTTTTTTTTTACCATTGCCACTGTTTCGGCCGCAGCGTCAGCAGCGGAAAGATAATTGAAGTAGATGTGGGTCTCCTTTTCGGCAAAAGCCGCGCAAACTGCCCGGCCAATTCCGCGCGCCCCTCCCGTGACAACGATGACACGTTCTGTTTGCTCGGTCATGGGATTTCTGCCATTCGAATACAGGCTTTGTTCAAAGCCGTCTTGCGCCTCGATGATCGCATCTTCAGGCTGAATATGCGGAGGCAGAGGCGGTTTTTGACCGCTTGTGAACGAGCTTCTGGAAGTTAGTCTTCAATCTCGATAACGGTCCTGTCCTTGTAAGTTCCGCAGGACGGACAGGCCCGATGCTGCAGCTTTACTTCGGCGCATTGCGGGCAGGTAGAGATATTAATCGGCGCTGCTTTGGTCTGCGCCCGCCGCATATCCCGTTTGGATTTTGATTTTTTGCGTTTGGGTACGGCCATACGTCATCTCCTTGTCCTTAAAGATACAGATATACTCGTCATATAGTTGTGGTTCCTTACGTCATCCTGCAGTTCATGTATAATTGGACAAAGCTAGCTTAAATTCCCATATTTGTCAAGAATTTTATCCGTGGGGAACGGTTTTGTCTTTTTCCGGTTCTTGTTTATCAAATTGCCGCTAATAAAGCAGGGAAGCGTTTTGCAATGGTTTGCGCCGGTTTTCTGTTTGACGATAATGATTTTGTCTGTATTCTGCCGGGGAAAAATTGTATATTCGGTGTAACGATTGCAGGAGAAGTCGAAAAATCAGAACGAACAAAAACGAGGTATTATCATGCTTGCGGAAAAAATCGGATTTATCGGCGGCGGCAACATGGCCGAAGCCATGCTGGGGGCTTTGCTCCGAACCGGGGTCAGTGAATCCAGCCGGTTGTATGCCGCTGATGTCAGCCCGGAACGGCGTGAATTTCTGGCTGAAAAATACGGGATAGAGACGACGGCGGACAATTGCCGCCTCTTTGCCGCCTGCGAGCTGGTGGTGTTGGCGATCAAGCCCCAGGTAATGCAGGAGGTGTTGGCCGGCTTGATGGCGAATGACCATTGCCGCCGGCCCCCGGCGCGAAAACTGGTTGTTTCCATTGCGGCGGGCATCCCCCTGCGCAAGCTGGAAGCCTTTTTTTACAACCGGGCGAAAGAGAGCGACAAGAAAAACCTGCCGCTTATCCGGGTGATGCCCAATACCCCGGCCCTGGTGTTGACCGGTATGTGCGGAATGAGCGCTAACAGCTATGTTACCGAGGCGGATAAAACCCTGGCCCGGACCATCCTGGAAGCCACCGGCCGGGTAATCGAATTCAGTGAAGACCAGCTGGATGCGGTTACGGCCGTGTCCGGTTCCGGGCCGGCCTATGTTTTTTATCTGGCCGAGGCCATGAGCGAGGCCGGGATTTCTTTGGGGCTGGCCCCGGAAGACGTGAAGGTTCTGGTGGAGCAGACGCTGGCGGGTGCCGTTCAGCTCCTGAAAGAAAGCAAGGATAGGCCCGGCATCCTGCGGGAAAAGGTGACTTCCCCCGGCGGCACCACCGAAGCGGCTCTGCGGGTCATGGAGGAGAACAAGGTTAATCACCACATTGTTTCCGCTATATCGGCCGCCTGTATCCGGGCCGGAGAACTCAGTAATCTGTAGCGGTACCCCGGAAGGTGTTGGGCGGTAAGCGACGGCGTTTATCTCCAGTATTTTTGTCGGTAACGCGCCGGCGCCGCCTGTATGCGGTGGGAGAGGCGGCAGAGGTAACACGGGAAATCAGGGCTGCCGGGAAAAAGGCCATGACGAACATATACATTCTCATATTTTCGGTACTGTTTATCTTGATGTCGGGAGGCGCCCCGGCGCAGACCCCTTTTCAGGGAACCGGCGGCGATAAAATCCGGGTGACGGGGGAAATGAGGGCGGCGGAACAGGCCACAAGCCGGATTGTGATCGCTTTTCAAATTCCCGACGGCCAATACATCTATGAACGCCAGCTTCTCATCCGGAGTATGGAGGTTACGCTGAAACCGGTTGAAATCCCTGAAGCAAAGCAGGCGTCTGATAGATTTCAGAATAAAACGGTCGGTATCTATGATCATGACGTGAAATTTGTTTACGCGGTGGTCAATCCTCCCGCTTCTTTTACCGTCAAGGTGCGCTACCAAGGTTGCAGCCGGAATCTTTGCTTCATGCCGCAGACCCGGACCCTGTCTTTCAACCGGGATCAGTCGGCGCTGCCGGAAGGTTCAGGGCTACCGCCCGACGATTCTTCCTTCCCGTTTGCAGACGGAGATACTGCCTGGAAGCAGCTTGCCAAATCATTTACGGTTACCGGAAGAGTGGCCGGCTACCTCCCGGAGGATATATTCCTGCAATTTCTTGATCAAGCTGAGTCGGGAAAACCGCCTCCCCGGAATCGTCTCAGTAATATCCTGGAAAAGCAGGGGGTATGGATTACAATCGTACTGATTCTTGCCGGCGGGCTGGCCCTCAACCTGACGCCCTGCGTCCTGCCCATGATTCCCGTCAACATCGCCATTATTGGTGCCGGAGCCCGGGCGGAGTCCAGGGGGCGCGGCTTTGCTCTTGGTGTTACCTATGGGGCCGGTATCGCCGTAGTTTACGGCATGCTCGGTCTGGTGGTGGTGTTGTCAGGCGGTACATTCGGAACACTGAATTCTTTGCCCTGGTTTAACCTGGTCATTGCCGCCCTGTTTATCGGAATGGCCCTGGCCATGTTCGATGTTTTTCATATTGATTTCTCCCGGCTGCATGCTAAAATCAGCCCCGATAAAATCTCCAAAGGGAAATTTGTCACTGCTTTTGTCCTCGGGAGCGTTGCCGCCCTGCTTGCCAGTGCCTGTGTTGCGCCGGTTGTCATTTCTGTTCTGCTGCTTTCTGCCGATCTTTATTCCCGGGATGTCGGCGCCGGGCTTATGCTGCCGTTCCTGCTCGGTGTGGGGATGGCGCTGCCCTGGCCGTTTGCGGGTGCGGGGCTCTCCTTTCTCCCGAAACCGGGAAAATGGATGGAGCGAATCAAGTATGCCTTCGGGGTTATTATCCTGCTGATCGCTTTTTGGTATGGCGGGATGGGAATCAAAATGTTGATGAATCGGGTAGGGGCCGATCATGAAGTTGTCATCGCCGCAAAACAGGAACGAATCGAAAAGGAGGGCTGGTACGATTCGCTTGGCACCGGCCTCGCAAAGGCAAACAGGGAAGGCAAACCGGTCTTTGTCGACTTCCGGGCCAGCTGGTGCAAAAACTGCCTGAAAATGAAAAAAACCACCTTCAGGAAATCGGCTGTGCGGGAACGGCTGGATGCCTATGTTAAAATCAAGTATCAGGCTGAAGATCTCACGGATCCGGAAATTAAGTCCGTCCTCGAATATTTTGAGGTCCTTGGGCTGCCGACCTATATTGTCCTTCAGCCGTCCGAGGGATGATAAACGAATCGGCACCGCGTCGAGTAATAAGCGGCCGCTCTCTTTTCTTTTCCTGCTTTGTGCGGGCAATAGGTAACCGTCTGGTGACCCCCCGGGCTCTTATAAAGGAATTTTTCTGCGATAGAAAAACCGTTCAAATAGTTTTGTAATTTACTTGACATTTAGAATTTTTATCTTCACAATGTTAGTTTATTTTTATGGCTGAAATGCCCGAAGACGTTTAATAATTAAAGTTTTTCAGGAGGTTATAGAAAAAGATAAGGATGTATTTTTGGGAAATAAACAGAGAAAAAGAAGGGAGGTGTCAGGCAAAGGCATATTGAATTGCGTATGCTGTGTTTGTAGCTTTAGTGGTGCGTGATTAGATTCTATGAAAAAAAATCAAAATCAGGAGGTAATGTAGATGCCAAGTTTCGTAATTGCTGAGAAATGTGACGGCTGTAAAGGCGGGGACAAGACTGCATGTATGTATATTTGTCCCAACGATCTTATGGTCTTGGACGCCGATGCCATGAAAGCGTATAACCAGGAGCCGGATCAGTGCTGGGAATGCTTTTCCTGTGTAAAAATCTGCCCGACCCAGGCCATCGAAGTTCGCGGTTATGCCGACTTTGTTCCGCTGGGATCCAGTATTATGCCGATGCTGGGAACCGAGGATGTGATGTGGACCTGTAAGTTCCGGAACGGCAATGTCAAACGGTTCAAGTTCCCCATCCGGACCACCGATGAAGGCACAGCCAATGCGTATGCGGATCTGCAGGGCAAAGACCTGGATTCCGGTCTTCTGTCCACCGAAGAAGCCGATGGTTATCAGCTTCCCACTCCGCAGGCGACTGTGTAACTGGTGAAATAATTTACGATATTCGATTTATTCTGAAGGAGGATACAATATGGCATTACCGAACAAACCGATGGGCGAGCTCAAGGCTGTGAGAGACCCCGAAGTTGAAGAGCGTGAAGTTGATATTCTGATCGTCGGCGGTGGTATGGCCGCCTGCGGCACCGCTTTTGAGATCAAAAAGTGGGCTGCCGATAAGAAGATCCTGCTGTGCGACAAAGCGGCCATGGAAAGAAGCGGCGCTGTTGCCCAGGGCCTGTCCGCCATTAACACCTATCTCGGCGATAACACCCCGGACGACTATGTTCGCATGGTGCGTAACGACCTCATGGGTATTGTCCGCGAAGACCTCATTTTCGACCTGGGCTGTCATGTGGATGACTCCGTTCATCTGTTCGAAGAGTGGGGCCTGCCGGTCTGGAAAAAGACCGAAGAGGGCAAAAACATGGACGGGAAAAAAGGGCTGAAACTGGGGACCCTGAAGTCCGGTGCTCAGCCGGTCCGGACCGGTAAATGGCAGATCATGATCAACGGCGAATCCTACAAAAGAATCGTGGCCGAAGCCGCCAAACTGGCGCTGGGCGAAGACAACATTCTGGAGCGGGTATTCATCGTTGAACTGCTGAACGACGCCAACGATTCCGGCCGTATTGCCGGTGCCGTGGGCTTTTCCGTTCGTGAGAACAAAGTTTTCATTATCAAGTGCAAAACCATGATGATCGCCTGTGGCGGCGCGGTGAACATTTATCAGCCCCGCTCCGTCGGCGAAGGCAAAGGCCGTGCCTGGTACCCGGTCTGGAATTCCGGTTCCACCTACACCATGGCTCTGCGCGCCGGTGCCGAACTGTCCATGATGGAAAACCGCTTCACGCCGGCCCGTTTTAAAGACGGTTACGGCCCCGTCGGCGCCTGGTTCCTGCTGTTCAAGGCCAAAGCCCTGAACGGTCTGGGAGAAGCCTACGTGGAAAGCGACGCCGCCAAAGCCGAGCTGGAACGCTATGCGCCTTACGGAACCGCAGCCATTACCCCGACCTGCCTGCGGAATCATCTCATGTTGTTCGAGATGAAGGAAGGCCGCGGCCCCATTCAGATGGATACCGTGACCGCGCTGGCCGAACTGGGGAAATCCATGGACAAGAAAGAGCTCAAGCACCTGGAATCGGAAGCCTGGGAAGACTTTCTTGACATGACCTGCGGTCAGGCCAACCTGTGGTGCGCCCAGAACTGTGAGCCCGAGAAGCAGAATTCCGAAATCATGCCCACCGAGCCCTATCTGCTGGGTTCCCACTCCGGCTGCTGCGGAATCTGGACTTCCGGTCCGGACTATGACTGGGTACCGGATGCTTACAAGATCAAAGCCAAAAACGGCAAGATCTACAATCGGATGACCACTGTGGACGGGCTGTTTACCTCCGGTGACGGCGTGGCCTGCTCCGGTCACAAGTTCTCCTCCGGCTCCCACGCCGAGGGCCGGATTGCCGCCAAGGAAATGGCCAAGTATGTCCGGGACAATGCAGACTTCACCCCGACCCTCAAAGAGTCCAAGGACGAACTGGTGGACATGGTCTACAAACCCGTGCGGGTGTTCCTGGATAACTGTGACTATACCACGGCCATCGACATCAACCCGGCCTATATCAAACCGGAAGGCATGATGTACCGGCTGATGAAAGCCACCCACGAGTACGGCGCCGGAACGGCGACCTACTATCAGACTTCCGAGAAATCTTTGGAAATTCTGATGGGGCTGTTTGAGACCATGCGGGAAGACTGCGAAAAACTGGCTGCCGGCGACCTGCATGAGCTGATGCGGGCCTGGGAGATCTACCACCGGATTTACACCGTGGAAGCCCACTGCCGCCATATTCAGTTCCGGAAAGAAACCCGTTACCCGGGCTTCTATTACAACGCGGATCATCCCAAACAGGATGACGACAACTGGTTCTGCTTCACCAACTCCACTTATGACAAAGCCAGTAATGAGTGGTCGTTGAAGAAGGTGGACTATCAGAAAATCATTCCGGATGCATAGCAACCTGCCGGTTGTTGTGTAATTCGAGGTCAAACCTCCAGGCGTCTTTCTGACGCCTGGAGGTTTTTATTAATCGCGTTAACCAGACACACTT
>CAZWCS010000052.1:23326-27120 GCA_964632805.1 uncultured Desulfobacterales bacterium | reverse complement strand
TCAACATCATTTTCCTTGTATCTGCGGCAAACTTGAAAATCGCTCAATTTAGGTACAAGTAAAATGATTTTTAATAAATTCATTACGCCTCTTGAACTTAAAGTCGTGCGACACCCTCCCCTTTCCCAAAGCAATACCTTTATTTTCGGTAGCATGCAACGTTTTTTGCGGAATATCCTGTGACAAATATGACAAAACGAAAAGAAAACCCTGCTTTGTTCTTGACAAGGTGATATCCGGATTTTACAATCAGAAAATGACTGAGCGCTCGCTCGGTTTGGAATGAAAACAGAAAAAAAACCGGATACCAACAGGATCGGATGGCACAGGAAAGACAAGCGACCCATGAAGTTCCCACCCAGGTCAAAGATCGGGAGCTGGTGAACCGGCGGCGGCGGCAGATTGTGGATGCCGCGGTGGCCCTTTTTGTGGAGCACGGCTATCACAAGGCCACCACCCGGCAGATTGCCGCGGCCACGGGACTGTCCATCGGCAGCCTGTATGAATATGTCTCCACCAAGGAAGACATTCTCTACCTGGTGTGCGACGCCATTCATGCGGAAATGGAACAGAGCCTGAACCGGGCCCTGGCCCGGCAGACCCCCAGCCTGACGGCGCTGCGGCAGGCGGTGTCAGGGTATTTTACCGTGTGCGATCATATGAGTGATCATATCCTGCTGATTTACCAGGTGACCCAGTTTCTGCCGGACAAGTGGCGCCGGAAAGTGCTGGAAAACGAAATCCGGGTGACCAATATTTTTAAAGACCTGCTGGAGGCCATTGTGGCCCGGGGGGAGGCCCCCGGCGTGGACAGCCGGCGGATCGACCTGGTGGCCCACAACATTTCCGTGCTGGGCCATGCCTGGGCTTTCCGCCGGTGGTTTTACGCCCGGCAGTACCGGCTCCAGGATTATATCGCCTTTCAGACCATGAATATCATCGGCGCCTTCACCGGCGAAGAATAAAGGATAATGGTGATTTTACTCCAAAAGCGGTCTGGATGCCGGATCAAGTCCGGCATGACGAATGATGGACATTTGTGCAGGTATCATAAATTATATAGCTGAAAATAATTCAGAGCCATAAAGAATAAAACCAGAGATTCGATCGGAAAAAAGGAGTTTTGCATTATGGAAACCGAAGCCTATCAACCCCGCCACAGCATTCGCGTTGTCACCGCCACCTCTTTATTTGACGGGCACGACGCCTCCATCAATATTATGCGCCGCATCCTGCAGGACACCGGCGCGGAAGTGATCCACCTGGGACACAACCGCTCGGTGCAGGAAATCGTGCGGGCGGCGGTGGAAGAAGACGTGCAGGGCATTGCCGTATCCAGCTACCAGGGCGGGCACCTGGAATTTTTCAAATACATCATCGACCTGCTCCGGGAACACAACGCTTCGCACATCAAGGTGTTCGGCGGCGGGGGCGGCGTTATTGTGACCAGAGAAATCCAGGAGCTGGAGGCCTACGGGGTGACCAAAATATTCTCCCCGGATGACGGCTCGCAAATGGGCCTGCAGGGCATTATCAACCACATGATGCGCCACATGGACGAAGTGGCCGCTCAGACCATCGAGACCACCATCGCCGAGCTGTCCCCCGACAATATCATTGCCGTGGCCCGCATGATTTCCAAAATCCGCCACGACGAAGCCGAAGGCGACGGCCTGTCCGATTCCATCCGCCGGGAGCTGCGGGAAAAGATCGGCGACCGCCGGATACCGGTGGTGGGCATCACCGGCACCGGCGGGGCCGGCAAGTCCTCCCTGACCGACGAAGTGATCCTGCGGTTTCTAATGGATATTAAAGACCGCCGGGTAGCCGTCATCTGCGCCGATCCCTCCCGGCGCAAAACCGGCGGCGCCCTGCTGGGTGACCGCATCCGCATGAACGCCATTGACGACGAACGGGTCTTCATGCGCAGCCTGGCCACCCGGCGTTCCAACACCGAAATTCCCTCGGGCATGGCGGAAACCATCGAGGTGGTCAAGGCCGCGGGCTTTGACCTGGTCATCGTGGAGACCGCCGGCATCGGCCAGGGCGATACCAATATTTTCGACCTGGTGGACAGTTCCATTTACGTCATGACCAGCGACTTCGGGGCCGCCTCCCAACTGGAAAAAATCGACATGCTGGACTTTGCCGACCTGGTGGTGGTCAACAAATTTGAAAAACAGGGGGCCGAAGACGCATTGCGCGATGTGCGCAAGCAGATCCAGCGCAACCGCAAGGCCTTTGATACCCCGCCGGAGGAGATGCCGGTTTACGGCACCATTGCTTCCAAGTTCAACGACGACGGGGTGACCGCCTTTTATCACGCCCTGCTGGACACGGTGGCGGAAAAAACCGGGGTGAAGTTCTCTTCCGGCCTGCCCCGGCCCGAAACCAGGTGCTCCACCTCCAAAACCATCATCATTCCGCGGGAACGGGTGCGCTACCTGTCGGATATCAGCGATACCGTCCGGGAATATCACGAACACACCGAAATTCAGGCTGCGGCCCTGCGCCGGGAGTGGCACCTGGCCGAAGCCCGGCAGGCCCTGGAAAAAGAAGGCGAAACCGGCCCGGCCGGGGCCCTGGCCCCCCTGTTGGACAAGGCCGGAAGCGCCGTGGCCCCGGAAACCCGGCAGCTGATTGACGACTGGCCGCGACTGCGGGACACCTACGAGGCGGATGAACTGGTCTACGCTGTGCGGGACAAGGAACTGCGGCTGCCGCTGGTGACCACCTCTTTGTCCGGCCAGCGCATTCCCAAGGTGGCCATGCCGGATTACACCGATCCCGGAGAAATCTACCGCTGGATGCGCCGGGAAAACGTGCCCGGCAACTTTCCCTACACCGCCGGGGTGTTTCCCTTGAAACGGGTGGGCGAAGACCCCACCCGGATGTTTGCCGGCGAAGGGGACCCGGCCCGGACCAACCGCCGCTTCAAGCTGCTGTCCGCGGATTCCGAAGCCAAGCGGCTGTCCACGGCCTTTGATTCGGTAACCCTGTACGGGTACGATCCGGAGACCCGGCCGGACATTCGCGGCAAGGTGGGCACCTCCGGAGTCAGCGTGTGCACCATCGACGATGTCAAGATGCTCTACGGCGGATTCAACCTGTGCGCCCCCAACAACTCCGTTTCCATGACCATCAACGGCCCGGCCCCGATCATGCTGGCCATGTTTTTAAACACCGCCATCGACCAGCAACTGGAGATGTTCCGGGAAGAGCAGAGACGGGAGCCTTCCGCAGAAGAGGCCGCGGACATCCGCGCCCGTACCCTGAACACCATCCGGGGGACGGTGCAGGCCGATATTTTAAAAGAAGACCAGGGACAGAACACCTGCATCTTTTCCATTGAATTCGCCCTGAAAATGATGGGTGACATCCAGGAGTATTTCATTGCCAACCAGGTGCGCAACTTCTATTCGGTATCCATTTCCGGCTATCACATTGCCGAAGCCGGGGCCAACCCCATTACCCAGCTGGCCCTGACCCTGGCCAACGGGTTCACCTACCTGGAATACTATCTCTCCCGGGGGATGGACCTGGACAGCTTCGCGCCCAACTTTTCCTTCTTCTTCTCCAACGGCATGGACCCGGAATTTACGGTCATCGGCCGGGTGGCCCGGCGCATCTGGGCGGTGGCCCTGAAGCATCTCTACGGCGGCTCGCCCCGCTCCCAGATGCTGAAATACCATATTCAGACCTCGGGCCGCTCGCTGCACATGCAGGAAATCCAGTTCAACGACATCCGCACCACCCTGCAGGCCCTGTGCGCCATTTACGACAACTGCAACAGC
>CAZWCS010000052.1:0-23316 GCA_964632805.1 uncultured Desulfobacterales bacterium | reverse complement strand
CGCCTATGACGAGGCCATCACCACCCCCAGTAACGAGTCCGTACGGCGGGCCCTGGCCATTCAGCAGATCATCAACAAGGAGTGGGGCCTGGCCAAAAACGAAAATCCCCTCCAGGGCAGCCTCATTGTCAACGAACTGACGGATCTGGTGGAAGAGGCCGTGCTTATGGAGTTTGACCGCATCACCGCCCGCGGCGGGGTGCTGGGGGCCATGGAAACCGGCTACCAGCGGTCCCGGATTCAGGAAGAATCCATTTACTACGAACGGCTGAAGCACACCGGCGAACATCCCATCGTGGGGGTGAACACCTTCCTCAACCCGGACGGCTCTTCCGCCGAAGCCGTGGCCGACGTGGAGCTGGCCCGGGCCACCCCGGAGGAGATCCAGTCCCAGCTGGACCGGCTGGCCGATTTTCAGAAGCGGCACCAGGGCGAATCCGAAGAGGTCCTGCGGCAGTTGAAAGAAACGGTATTGGCCGGAGAAAACATTTTTGCCGAGCTCATGAACACCGTCCGCTGCTGCTCCATGGGCCAGATCACCCGGGCATTGTACGCGGTGGGCGGCCGGTACCGGCGAGGGATGTGATAAAACGCAAAAACTTTTATAACGGAGAATACCTTATGAAAGAAGCCGTTATTGTCAGTGCCGTACGAACCCCGGTGGGGGCCTACAACGGCTCCCTGGCCGGAATGGGCGCCACCGAACTGGGAGCGCTGGTGATCCGGGAGGCCATTCAGCGGGCCGGGATCGAAGACGCCTGCGTGGAGGAAGTCAACATGGGCATGGTGCTGCCCTGCGGGTACGGCCAGAACCCGGCCCGGCAGGCCGCGGTCAAGGCCGGCCTGCCCTGGGAAGTGGAATGCCTGACGATAAACAAGGTCTGCGGCTCGGCCCTGAAAAGCGTCATGCTGGCGGCCCAGGCCATCCGGACCGGGGATGCCGAGGTGGTGGTGGCCGGCGGCATGGAGAGCATGAGCGACGCCCCCTATTACCTGGAAAAAGCCCGCTTTGGTTACCGCATGGGCCCGGGCACTTTGCAGGATCATATGGTCCACGACGGTCTGTGGGACCTTGTCAATGATTTTCACATGGGCATGTCCAACGAACTGTGCTCGGATAAATACGGCGTCACCCGTGAGGACCAGGACAAGTACGCGGCGGAATCCTACCGCCGGGCACTGGCCGCCATCGAATCCGGCCGCTTTGCCGAGGAGATCATGCCGGTAAATATTCCCCGGAAAAAAGGGGAATCCCGGCCGTTTGCCGTTGATGAATGCCCCCGCCCCACCGATTATGAGATCCTGGCGGCCATGCCGGGAGCCTTTAAGAAAGGGGGCGTGGGCACGGCCGGCAACGCCTCCATCATCAGCGACGGCGCGGCCGCGGTGGTGGTCATGTCCCGGGAAAAAGCCGAAGAACTGGGATGTCAACCGCTGGCGACCATCGGGGCCCAGGCCGCGGCCGGCATTGACATGAAGTATGTGCTGGTGGCCCCGATCCTGGCCATCCCCAAATGCCTGAAAAAAGAAGGACTGGACCTCAACAATATCGACCTGCTGGAAATCAACGAGGCCTTTTCCGGTTCCACCGTGGCCATTCTGCGGGAACTGGCCCTGGAGCCCGCCCGGGTCAACGTCAACGGCGGCAGCGTAGCCATCGGCCATCCCATCGGCGCCAGCGGCTGCCGGGTGCTGGTAACCCTGCTGCATGAAATGATCCGCCGGGACAAAAAAACCGGCCTGGCCTCCCTCTGCCTGGGCGGCGGCGAAGCCGTAGCCATGATTGTCCGGCGGTAACCCGGCCTATTTCTGACCGCTTTTCAAATAACGGGCGACCATCCCCGCCAGACATCCGGCACTACACACCAGGTGGTCACAGACCATGACGGGGATCATTTGCAGGGCCTGGCGCAGGGAACGATTTTTGCAGAAAAAACGGATAAAGGAATAATTCAAAGCCAGATACGCCCCCGTCAACCCGATCAGAAACGGGACCGCCCCGGGAATCCGCGCCAAAGCGGCTGCAAAAAACAGCAGCGCCAGCCAGACGATCGCCATGGAAACGGTAAAATCCGAATGGATATTGGCGATCCCCCCGCGGCCGACACTCGTGGCAAAAATCTGCTGTTTAATGGCGTATTGCACATAGCCGCAACTGCGATACCAGTCGTTTTTCAACAATCCCCAAAGACTGTAGCGCCGCAGATGGGTTACCGCCAGAGAAGGATCGCTGCCGATAAGATACCCTTTCTGTTTCAATTGCAGCCCCAGATCCAGATCTTCTCCGCCGGTTTGAATGTCATACCCGGGGCGAAAGCCTTCGGTATCAAAAAACGCCCGGCGCCGGACCGCGCATACCGCCCCGAACAAAAACGAGACCGGCGTCCGCAACTTCATATAACTGTAATGAATCCAAAGATTCTTATATTGGCTCACCAGGTTGAGATTGGGATTTGCCGCGTCGTAGGAGCCCACTACGGCATCCCAGCCCTTTTCCTGCAGCACCCCCACCACCCGTTCCAGCATATCCGGGGGCAGAACCACATCCGCGTCCGTAAAAAACAGAATGTCCCCCCTTGATCTTGCGGCCGCTTCATTGCCGGTCAACGGCCAGGGGGATGTTCCCGTTATCGGCGCATACCCCTGCCGCCGGGCAATTGCCGCTGAATTGTCGGTTGACCTGTCATCAACCAGAATCACTTCATATTTTTTGCAGGTCTGCCGGGCCACCCCCGTCAGACAGCGGGACAGAGTGCCCGCTTTGTTATGGAAGGATATAATTACCGAAACCAGAGGCGGCGGTGCTGATGATGATGAATTCATGGGGATTATCCGTTTGTCCTTTGCAGAAGGTTCATATATTTTCGAACCCGTCTGTTATCCGGATCAATTCGCAGTGCCTGTTGCCATGCCTTTTCCGCCCGGCCGTACTGCTTTTTATAAAAACAGGCAACTCCCTTGTTCATATACAGAAGCAAGCGGGTATCCCGGTTCATCAAAGTGCCCAGAGGAGGATAACGCAGCCCCAGGCAGTAGGCATTGATGGCCGCCTCCAGCCTTTTTTGCGCAAAACACATATTGCCCCGATAGTATTGGGCCAGGGGATAAACATTGAGAAAACTTTTTTCACGCAAATCTTTGGCAATGGTTTGATCATATATGCCTCGCAAATGGCGGGGAACCACATAATGAAGGGGGTCGGGTTGATGCCCCCTTCTCACGATCTGTTGGACAACGCCCACCGGTATCATCCGGAAATCCGGATCATGTCTGCTGATCAAAAACGGCAGGGTTACAAAAATCGCCCGTTTATCCATATTTTTTTTAATAAACGTTCTGAAAGTAGAAGTATCCCCATCAATAACAAGATGGGGATAAGCACGCCGCACCATGTCCCGATACCAGTCGACACCGAGCATCGGCAGGTGGACAACGGCTGTATCACGCCTCATCCCTTCCACCATCTGGAGGTAAAGCAGGGGAAAAATGGAATTGTCACCGGTGGTCATAATGATCGATCCCGGCGGGGTGGCCGCAAACATGTTTTTCCCGAAATCATAAAAAAAATAGTTGCGGCTCTTGTCCACTTTCCCGGCTTGCGAAGGCACATATAACGCAATCAGCAAGCCCCCAAGCAGTATCCCTGCCAGGCGTTCAAACGACAACAGCGGGGAAAAACGGTTTTCCAGCCCGGCGGGCAACCCCCGGTTTTGCAGCAGGCACAGGAGGCGGTCCCCTGCCGCTGCCATCCAGACGGTAAAAATCAAATACGAGGGAATATACATCACCCGGAATTCATGGGCCCGGCTGCCGCCCGGCGTAAAGTCAAACCGAAGCAGAAAGCCCAGGCTGGCCACCAGAAAAATCGCCAGCAGCAGCAAATGCTCCGGGAGATTATCCTTCCCCCCCAGGGACAGAAGCAATCCCAGAAGCCCGAGAACCGTGGCCACCAGGGGATACTGGACCTGCCAGTAATTGCCGTAGGATTTCATTTTCCCCCATAAATCGCTTTTTTTGCCGGGAACCGCTTCTGCCGCAGCGGATGGAATAGGGTTGAAGGCCAGCTGCCGGATCGTCTTGGAAACGGTGTCCGGATTTTCAATATTAATCAAGGGCTTTTTCTGGGCCAGAAACGGAAGATATAAATAAACGCCGGAACCTGTGATAAAAAAAACGGCAATCGCGGCAAGGAGTTTGCCATTGCGCAATATGCGGTAATTTTTTGCAATCGCATAAACAGCAAAAAGCGGCATGAAAACCAGCCATGTTTTATGAATTCCCAGCCCCAGACCGATCCATAAGGCCAGCAGTACCAGGCAAGCCGGTTTCCCGGTTCGGGCCCAGCCGAACAGCAACAGCAAGCCGGTCGCTATCGAAAAGGCCAGAGGCGCGTAAACTTCGGCAATGATCGCCTGCGTCCAGAAAATGGTTCCCAAAGCGAAAAAAAGCACGGAAAAGGCGGCGGCAAAACGCCGGCAGCCCAATTGGCGGATCACCAGAAAAAGCACCCCCGCCGTACCGGCACCGAAAAACGCCGACATCAGATTCATCCTGTAAATCAAGCTGAATTTGACGGGAAAAAGGGAGATTATTTTGGCCAGGAGCAGGTAAGCGGGATAACCCGGTTTATGGGGAATCCCGTTGATTCGGACACAGGCGGCAAATTCCGCTCCGTCCCCTTCGGCCACGATTCCGGGCGCCAGAGTCAGAAAATACAAAAAAAACAGAAAAGCCGAAAGCAGCAGGGCGATCAGAACGTCCCCGCCCCCGGACGGGAAACCACTACCGGAGGCAAAAGGGAGTCGGTCCGTAGGCGGCCATTCTTTCATTGAAAGCGTTCGATGGTATGAAAAGCGAATCCCAAAACCGGCAGGGATTTTCAACGAATTTTATATTTCTGCAAAAGATTGTACAAACGGGAGCGGGACAAGCCGGAAACACGGCAGGCTTCGGGAATGGCGCCGTCGGTAACCGCCATCAGCTCCGTTAAATATTTTTTTTCCACCTGCTCAACCGCGCTGTCCCGGGCCTTTTTGAGCGTCGGCAGATTTTCAGGGGAAAACCCCGTTTCGGGAACAATTTCCGTCTCCCCGGTCTGCTGAACGGCCGGAGAGGCTCCTCCCCCGGTCACCTCCCGGCGGGCATGGTACACCCGGATATCTTCCGGTAAATGGCGGTAATACAGGACCGGCTCAAAACGGGCCACACTCAGGGCACTTTCAATCACATTGGCCAACTCCCGGACATTCCCCGGCCAGGGGTAAGCGGCCAGAGTCTCGAAAAAATCCGGTGACACATTCTTAACCGCTATTTCTTCCCGTTCACAAAAGGCGTTTATGAAATGAAAGGTAAGCTCGCGAAGATCCGCCAGGCGATTTCGTAAGGCCGGCAGCTCTATGGAAAAGGACCGGATGCGATAGAGCAAGTCCTGCCGAAACCCCCCTTTTTCCACCATCTCCGAAAGGTCCCGGTTGGTGGCGGCAATCAGCCGAAAATCACAGGCAATTTCCTTTTCCGCACCCACCGGACGAAACCGCTTTTCCTGCAGAACCCGCAGAAAACTTTTCTGCAGGTCCAGGGACAACTCCCCCACTTCATCCAGAAACAGGGTGCCGCCATGGGCTTCCCGAATCAGTCCGCTGCGGTCCCGTTCCGCCCCGGTAAAGGCCCCCTTGACATGACCGAAGAGAATGCTCTTGGCCAGTGTTTCCGACAAGGAGGCGCAATCCACGGCCACAAACGGTTCACCCGCCCGGCGACTGTTTTCATGAATGGCCCGGGCAAAAAGATCCTTGCCGGTACCGGTTTCACCGGTTAAAACCACGTTAATATCCGAAGCCGAGGCCAGGGCCGCCTGTTCCAGACAGGCGGTGATAATCGAGCTGGAGCCGACAATATCATCCCGCTTCATAACCCGCGGCTGACGGGCGGAAATTTTCTGCTCCCGGTATTGCAGCGCGCGATCCATATGCAGGGTCAGTTGCCGCATCACCGGCGGCTTTTCGACATAGGCCCAGGCACCGCTGCGGGTCGCGAGCTCAGCACCGTCCGGATCTCCCGCCCCGGTAATGATAAATACCTCCGGTTCGCCGGGCGCCTTCAGAATATCGGCCACCGCTTCCAGACCGTTCCCGTCCGGAAGCTGGACATCCAGTAAAACCAGGTCAAAATTGCCTTCCCGGGTCTTCTGGAGACCCTCCTGAAGGTTAAAGGCATGGTCGGAACGATGCCCCATGCGGGTCGCCGCCCGGGAAAACATCCGGCATACACTCTCATCATCATCAATAATCAGAATGTCCGCCATCGGTTCCCCTATCGCCTCGGATCAAATGCAAGATGATTTTCCCTTTTCGTAAACAGTTCACTTTACCCGCTATGGTCTTACTTGTCCAGCAATGATTTTACTTCCCGGGCCAGATCTTCCGGAGAAAAGGGTTTATGCAGAAACACCATGCCTTCCTGCATTTCCTTATGGATAATTTTATCCGTATAGCCGGACATGCAAATAACCTTTACATCCGGTTGCCGGCTTTTGAACTGCCGGACCACTTCCAGCCCGTCCATATCCGGCATAACCATGTCGGTCAACAAAAGCTTAATCGACCTGCCGTGCTCCTGATAAATCTTTTGCGCCTCGTGGCCGCTACCGGCCACCAGCACATTATAGCCGTATTTCCGGAGCATCATGCAAATCACGTTCCGGACTTTCTCTTCATCTTCCACCACCAGGATGGTCTCATTGCCCGCCAGAATCGGGCGCTTGTCTACCTCGGTCTGCTTCTTCCGGAAATCATCTTCCCCGCCCATCATCGGAAAATAAATCTTGAAGGTGGTTCCCCGCCCGGGTCTGCTGTACACATGGATGTCGCCGCCGTTTTGTTGAACAATTCCGTATACTGTAGACAGACCCAGCCCGGTTCCCTTCTCCTGCTCTTTGGTGGTAAAAAAGGGATCAAAAATTTTCTGCCGTATCTCCCGGGACATCCCCACTCCCGTGTCGCTTACGCTCATCATCACATAAGCTCCCGGAGACAGTTCTACAGGACTGATTCCGTATTTTTCATCCAGCTTCACGGCCGCCGTTTCAATGGTAAACCGCCCGCCCGCTGGCATGGCGTCCCGGGCGTTCACGGCCAGATTCATAATAATTTGCTCCAACTGGCCGGGATCAATGCGCAATTGGCCCACCTCCGGCGCCAGCAGGATCTCCAGCTCCACGTCTTCGCCGATAAGACGCCGCAGCATCTTCTCCGTTTCCCTGATTTTGCTATTCAAATCAACTGGTTCCGGCCGGCTTTTGTGCCTGCGGCTGAAAGTCAAAAGCTGGCGGGTTAAAACAGCGGCCTTTTCCGCGGCGATGCGGATTTCCTGTACAATCTCGTAGCGCGGATCATCGTCGGCAAAATCCATTAACGCAAAATCCGCATTACCCAATATACTCGTCAGCAGATTATTAAAATCGTGGGCTACGCCACTGGCCAGACGGCCGATGCTCTCCATTTTCTGGGAATGCATAAAGCGAATTTCCAGAGCATCCTGCTCGGTCATATCCTGACAGATCGCCAACTGCTCCCCCGTCTCCATAATCACGAAAAAAAAGAGAACAATCCGCTCTGAGCCGTCTTTGCAGGTAACACGATATTTTCGGGGAGGTGCCTCGCCCTTTTCTGTTTTTCGAATATCTTCCAGCCAGGTGGCCATCACCTCATGCCGGTAATCCGGATCGGGATAGGCTTTGCGGAACCAGTCCCGGCCGGTGGGGATGTCTTCCAGGGTATATCCGAACATCTTCTGAAATTTGGGGCTGATATAAATAAAACGCCCGTCCTTGTCCACCAGGGATACACCCAGCGGTGACTCTTCCACCAGCGCCCGGAAGCGGTCCTTCTCCCGTTGCAAGGCATCTTCCGCTTCTTTGCTGGGAGTAATGTCATCCCCGATATAAATAATATTTTCAACACTTCCACCGGCATCCCGAATTACATTAAAGGAAGCCTGGAGGTAATGAATGCCGCCATTCCGGGCCAAGGCTTTGAATCGCAGGCCGGCAACCTTACTCACCTTTCCCGCCAGCGCCTCGGTCCATAAGGTAACGAACCGGGATCGTTCCTCCGGATGGATAAAATCAAAGGCGGATTTTCCGAGCAACTCCTCTACCGCAAACCCCAGCAGAAACTCATGGGAAGGACTGGCATATTCATAGACCCCCTCCTGATCCAGGACACCCACCAGAGAGCTGGTATTTTCCACAATCATCCGTGCTCTTTCCTGGCTTTCCTTCAGTGCCGTTATGGTTTCTTGATGGGCCGCTCGTTCCTTTTGGCGTCCCAGAACATTCAAAACCGCCGCCCCGAGCCCCAGGATATAGGCCTTATTTACATAATCCCAGGCCCCGGCCTGAACAAAGGTAACACTTTCGTCTGCGGTTTCCGGATCCACCGGCCGGCCCAGAACGATAAGCGGTACCCCCGGAATATGCTGCCGGGCCAGTTTAAGGGCCGTCATTGCGTCAAAAACGGACAATCTATCTTCAGAGATAATAAGCGTCGGAGAAAAGGTTTCCAAAGCCGCCAGAAATTTTTGCGGCGTATTCACCTGCTGAAAGGAAACCGCCTCCAGAACTTTCCGGATTTCCTTTTCAATTTGCCGGGCTTCCGTCGCCAGCTCCGCCACCAGCAGAACCCGACAGGTGGTGCTGTCAAGCGGCTGTCGATCCGCCTGTAAGGTGGAAAAACTGGTTCGCCTTTCGATTTCTGCTTCGCCCATTCATTGCCTCTGTTGAAATGACGCGGCCCCCGCCTCGCAGGAACAAATTTTTGCTCCGGTATATATTCTGTCACACTATAACGGCTTACCGCTGAACTGTCAATTGTCTTTCAACATAATGCAATGAAAACATTATTTTATAATAATACCGGGCAGCTACCCACCATCCGCGCCAAGCGTGAAAACGGGATTTTCAGGAGAAAAATCTGTTATAAAAGAGTAAGGAAGCTGCGCACTGTGCTGGAACGGGTCGTCATCAGACGAACGTATTACTGTTGTAACTGTTGTAAAAAAAATCATGCAGAATATTATCCAACAGATAACAACCTGGATGTGGCCGGGGCTCTTTTAGAAGCCATAGTATAAAATCACTTTTCGGAATTTTCTGGGCGATTGCCCAAAACGAGTCTCTTACTACCGCTGTTTTGACTACATTTCTCGCTTTTCCGATAGCAATATACCGTCTGTGTTGACTGCATAACCGGCATTGGGCATTCCAAATGATTTGAAGAATTCTTTGGGGAACATATTGCTGGCGCTTGATGTTTCTCTGCTTTTTCTGACAAAAACGATAAGAATGAGCCATAAATAACCTGCAACCGTCTTACTCCTTTATTACCGAAACCACTTGATGAAACAACCAAAAGAACTTATTAATATAAACATTCGGGAACCCAGAAAAAATATTGACACCCAAGGTCTAAACTGCTACAGATTTACTTAATACAAGCAATCTCCTAATCTTTAAGGGAAAACTGTACCATCTGAGCGTCCCTTGTCGCAGAACGACAAAAATGAAAAAATCAGGAGTCAAAAAATGAAATTCATCACTTTTTTGAGTACCATGATTTGTCTCGGGTATATGACAACCATACCGGCATGGTCCGAGGAAAATGGCTTCGCCACCAGCAAAGAGGGAATCATTAACGGTTTGACTCGGGAGATGCCGGAAAAACCACGCACCCGAGGTCTTACCCGTGGATTGAGCAGGGGCTACAGTTCTGGGCACACCGAATCGAATACACATTATCGTGGCTTTTACATTCAGGAAAAATGTATGGACCAGATTGTAGAAAAAAAAATTATGGTTCCTGAAACAGACATCACCCCACATGTCAATTTAACTATTGAATTTGATCGCGACTCTTCCACTATCCGGCCTGTCTCTTTTTCCCTCCTCGACGAGCTGGGCCAAGCCTTGAGTGATGACGCACTGGCAGAAAAATCGGTCATCATCATCGGTCATGCTGATGCTGATGGCCCGGATGATTACAATCTCGATCTGAGTATGAACCGGGCTCTGGCAGTAAAATACTACCTCCAGGGCCGGTTCAGTATTCCGGGAAACCGAGTCCGGGCTGTAGGATTCGGTGAGGCAAAACCTATTGTAGCGAACACCACCCCTACAAATAAGCAAAAAAATCGACGGGTAGAGGTTCGGTTGGATCAGGGAATGTGGTAAAAAATTATCGGTAATTGAAGACCATACAAAAAGCAGGAAAAAATTTTTTGCATTCAAACCGGCAACGTTATTATTTTCTTGACCGAATTAAAAAATTTTATAATTATAAATTTTACTTTACCTTGTAAAACAGGGGAGCAAAACGAAATATTTGTTTTCAAACGATAACCGTTGCAAAAATGGTCTTTTTGTGCGTTTGTTTATTTATATATCGTATTTTTATTAACATCCTATCAATCAAAAAAGGAGACTTTATGAAAAAAGGAAAATGTTTGAAAATCTTGCTGTTACTAACAATTATAGCCGTGATGTCAATCGGCTGTTCAGTTTACAGGGGGCAGTCTTTTTGGGAGGTAAGCCAGACAAAAATAGACCTTGAAGCCAAAAATTTTAAAGTCCGCAAGCTTGGCGCGCAGGGGAATGCCTCTTGCCCCTATTTATTTGGTCTTCCTCTGGGCGGTTCGGCGGTTTGCGGTATACCTCTCTCTAATCAGGATGTTCAGAGCAAGGCTATGTGGAACATTCATGAAAACTGGGATGGAGAGGGAGCCTGTTTTTTTCATAACATTAATGTGGAATGGACGAATTATGGCATTCCGGCGATTCTTCTCTGGCATCAATATACGGTCACAGCGGATATTTATGAATTCGACGATGAGTATGTCGATTATGCCACCCGAAAAAGATAATTCAGGAATATAAAGGAGTCTGCTCTATGAAAAAAATAATATTGGTATGTGCCGTTTTGTTGCTGTCAAGTTGGCTGTCAGGATGCGCGATGTACAGTGCACGGTTTTCTCCGCCGGTAAAACAGGAAACCAATGTCGTGTTAAAGGAAAACGATTTTAAAACAATTGACCGAAGTGTCCAAGGCAGCCACAAATGCTTTTTTCTAAACATAGGATACTATCCTTTGTTTGCTTGGGAAATTCCCTTTGGGGACCCTCGGTTATTTAGTAACGCATTGGCGGATATGTATACTGGTACTCAACAAATGGCCGAAGGCAAACCCGTACAAATGATCAACTGGACTCTGGATAGAACCGATTTTTTTCTTCCGATTCCACTAATAACGCCATCGGTTAAGAAAGCCGTGTTTCAAGCAGATATTATTGAATTTACAAAATAAATTTATCCCCGCTTTATAAGGTAGAAGCAGGGCTGCCGGTCTTCTTATTACCAGGAGCCCTGCTTAATTTAGAATGCAAGTTTATGCAAACTAAAATTTTTTTTGCAGGATTGGTCATCGGCACACAGTTATACCTTTGCGGCTGTAATGTCTATTTAACCCCCCCACCAATACACCCTTATTATGCGAAACAACTGAAAAATCCTTCCACATATGTTCCGTCCCGAAAAGCAGAAAAAAAATCCGTAATACAATCCGTAATACAGGAAGAAAAAACAATTGTTATCGACAATAATACCCCTTCGGTACGCAACATTTTAGTCGAGCTGGAGAAGGATAAATCATGCTCTATTACGATCAAAATCATTCCTGCAAGAAAAAACAAATAAAAACATATGCTCTGTTTTTCGCAATTTTTCTGATAACCAGTTTGCTATTGCCTTCATGTCGACACGGGCTCATCATTAAGCCTCCTTCAAACCATCCTTATTACTCACAGCAATCACAACGGAGTTCTTCGGCAAATTCTCGCATGGAACCCCAAAATGTTGAAAATCCACAAGAAATAACTTTCCCGCGTCATCAAAAAATGAAAAAACAGAATATTTCTCCCGGAAATCGCTGGGCTGTAGTCGTTGGCGTCTCTTACTACAAAAACCATGACCCTGTTGCCGGGCTTCCCAACTTAATTTTCGCCGATGATGATGCCGAAGATTTTTACCTTGCACTGAAAAAAATGGGGTGGCGGGAGAGCCACATGAAATTGCTATTAAACAATGACGCCACCTTCATGAATATCCGGATCGCACTGGAGTCCTGGTTGACCAAAGCAGGGCCTGATGATCTGATACTTCTCTACTGGTCCGGACATGGATATCCAGACCCGGAAAACCCGCAGAAAGTCTACTTCGCCTGTCATGACACGGACATCAATATTCCTGCCACCGGTTACCGCATGGATACCGTGCGCGATATTCTCGAAGAACTCAACACCAGAAATGTTTTGCTGCTGGCAGACACTTGTCATGCTGGCAAGTTGATCACCCGTGGCGATTCAAACCAGAAATCAATCCGCTCATATGTTGACAAAGTTACTGCTGAAAGTTCTCTTCCAAAGGGATGGGTGTTTATGGTCAGCGCCGATACGGACCGGCAGGCCATAGAAGATTCTTCCTGGTCTAACGGAGCATTTACCCACTGCCTGCTGGAAGGAATGTCCGGAAAAGCTGACGGATTTCTCAGTATCGGTGCCAAAGACGGAAAAATCAGCCTGGGAGAGCTCCGGGCTTATCTTGGAATGAAAATGCCGGAAGAAACCCAGAAAATCCTGGGCGTGGCAAAACACCCCCTCATTACTACTTCCACCGGCGACCCTGCCATATGGGAATTAAAATTAAATTGTGGCAGATGAATCCAACCAAGGTGGAATTCAGGCCAAGCCATTTCCGATTGGAGTAAACGGCAGAATTTTTCAGTCCGCTCAAATACCGACAGCCCCCCTGACGCGGCATAACTCACATCTTCGAACATAAAGGGCTGAAGAAGTTTATGGTGATGGTCTGGATAACAACTGCGATGGATCGATCGACGACAGCTACTATCATTAGACCCTAAAAAAGTTGACATCAAGAATCAATAGCGCTATTTCTATAAAAAAAATACAGGATGGGGATTACCAATCCGTCCACAGCCCATGGACACCCTTGACCTTACGAGATATCCGGCAGATAAAGCAGGTGCCGTGTAATATATCAACTGAATGATTATGAACTTCTTTATATTCCGGCAAATTCACAGTGGAGTGTCATGAACCAGCAGACAAGCCATTTATCCATATTGTTTGCCGATATTTCAAAAAGTTCTGTTATTTATGAACAACTGGGCGACCAGGCGGCCCAGAAAACCGTTGGCAAAATTCTCCAGCTGTTGTCCGACCTGTCATCCCGGCATGAGGGAAAAGTTGTCAAAACTGTAGGTGATGCGGTTATCGCAACGTTTGTGGCCGCGAACAATGCCATTGCTGCCGCCCAGTCAATGCAGCAGGCCATGACGAATGATTTTTCAAGCCCGTCCGGGCTGCCACCGATCCACATCCATATTGGTATCCACTGCGGCCTGGTGGTCATGGAAAACGAAGACGTTTTCGGGGATGCAGTGAATATCGCTGCACGGGTTGTAGACTACGCAAATCCCCGACAAATCGTCGCCACCCGTTCGATCATTGATAATCTGTCCGACGACGCACCCTATACCATCCAATACATTACGAAAATAACGGCCAAAAACATCGCCGGGGAATTGGAACTGTTTGAAATTGTTTATGAAGACCAAATCATGACCACGGTAATCGACTGCCGCAAACTGTCAAAGGTCGTTCATGACAGTCTTTACTTGACCCGCGGGACAGAAATCACCGTTGTTGACCGTCAAAACCCTGTCGTATCCATAGGTCGGGAAGACTTTAATGATATCAGCATTCATTATTCCTGGATATCCAGAACCCACGCCTATATTGAAAACTGCAACGGCATATTTCTGCTGAGAGACAAAAGCACCAACGGCACCTTCATCTATCCCGAAAAAGGTGAGTCTGTTTACGTCAACAAAGGTGAACATCCTTTGGCCGGAAAAGGAATCATCACCTTCGGCCGTGAGAAAGAAACGGAGATGGGCGGAGGATTGTCCGATATCATGGCATATGAAATTCGATAATTGTTTACATTCATAGAATCGTATTTGCAGATAGAAAAATCGATTCCGGCATAAAAACCGTCGCCCCCGCGCATATTTTCCCATTTTGTTTGCCTTCCGTGAAATATACTGTAAACCATTGATGCCTGATGTCTCTAGAAAAATCGTTGACAAAAACGATTAGATGATATAAATATATCTAACTAATTTTATTTTAAAAAATTTTTGACCCCTTTGGTTCCTGGTGCAGGAGGAAATACACATATAAAATAAAATGAAAAGAACCCGAAACTCATTAATACAGGCGTTTCATTTTTTGGGCATAAGCCCTAAAAACTTGAGTTTGGATGGACCAGCAGAAAAACCCCTTTTTGCAACCCGGAAATGTCTATCCCTCTGCAATAAACGGGGGGCAATAACCGTGGAATATGCCCTGTGCATGATCTTTGCGGCATTGATTATGTTCGGCGTGTTTTTTTCGTTCAAAGTCATGTCGGTGCAGATAATTAATGAATTTAAACAATATGTTATTTTCTTCCCAAACAACTGAAACAAAGGAGATGACGATGCTTGAAAAATGTAATTCCTGGATTGTAAAATTTTATGTTTGGCAGGATTCTATTCAACAGAACATGCGAAAAACGCTTGCCAATCAGAAGGGGGCTGGCGCGGTTGAATATGGACTGGTGATTGCCGTTGTTGTAGTAATGGTAGTCCTTGCTACTACGGTTATGAGAGATCCCTTGGAGAAATTTTTTGCTGCTGTTGTTGCTAAAGTCAGGGGTCTTTTTTAAAAAAGGGTATTTTATTGTCTTGCAGTCGCGATGCAAGTCGTTCGCCTTGGCCCCCGGGAGGGGGTTCCCCGTATCTCTGCGGCTAATTGCCCAGAATTCAAAGGAGCGGACTATACTGCGGCGCCCTCTTTCAAATGTGCAACCAGGTCAAAAAAAAATTCTCGGAAACAACAAAGGGGCCGCGGCGGTTGAGTTCGCTTTGGCGTTGATTGCCCTTTTTGTTTTTTTTGCAATTTTCATGCAGTTTGTCATTTTTTTTATAGCGGAAGAAAGGCTTGCGTTCGCCGGATTTGCTGCCGCAAGAATATACGCTGTCCAAGAAAAAGCGTCGGCGATCCGGACGGCCGGACGTATTGACCCCAAGGCGGGGATCACTTTCAGAGGCGATACCGTTTTAACCAGAAGAAACGTTCCTGTGCCTTCTGGAATAGCCAGATACCTGACCGGAGGGCAAGGCTACTTTACCATCAAGCATGCTTCGCGCGCTTTCAGGGAGCCGAATTATAACGATGACAATCCCGACCCGTTTTAGCTAAAACCACCGGTGGGGTATTTGTAATGGATCGGCAAACAGATACATATGGCTTTCAATCGGTCATTACTGAAAAAAATTAAATGGTATACGCCGCCTTCCCAGCAGGGATCAATCACGGTAGTGATCGCCTTTCTGCTGCCCGTTATGCTTTTAATGGTGGCCTTGATCGTCAACATCAACCAGCTTGTTTTCTCAAAAATAAAGTTGCAAAACACCGTTGATGCCTGTGCGCTTTCAGCTGCCGCAGTGCAGGCAGCGGGTTTGAATGAAATTGCCGATCTGAACCATGAGATGGCCAAAGAACATTCAACGGCCTCTCGACTTTTGCGAAGAGGTGCATGGCGAAGCTACGCCCAGGCACGAAAAGCGTGTAACTTTTTTTACAACAAGTATGGGACGGGCGTCATTAATTATATACGTAGTTATCAGGACCGGACAAATCGCCGATATGCAAAACTGGCGGATCAAGTGGCAAGGCATGTCAAGAAATTGAATTTCCCCCAAAGTAACCTGATTGCCAAAAGAACAACAAACGCGCTGACGACTTTACGGCCAGCCAAAAAAACAATAAGGTTCCGATATTATGCCGCTTATTGTGATCCGGAAAAATGCCGTTTGAAAAAAGTACTACTATGGCGGGATCCAGGCCGGCGGGACTTTAAAGACAGACGAAATGGGATTGTTCGCAGTGTCTCCTACAGAACCTGGCTTCGGCGCCGCTCCTTTAGTCCGCCGGAAAGGGTCCGCAAAAGCACCCGGACGTATGTTGATTATGAAATTTCTTTAACGCCAGGCCGTTTTCTGCTGGCAGATAAAATTTTTGGCGGGGTTCCGCATCTCAAGGCCAGAGCGGCGGCCAAACCCGCCGGCGGTCATGTGTATGAGAAACATCCTGATTATACGGCGGTCCTAATCAGATAAACGAAGAAAATGTCAATTATTGTTCCGCATTGCAGATTATTATTTAAGAATCAGAAAGGGCAGGCGATTACCGAACTCTCGCTGATGATGATGTTTCTGGCTGTAACATTGCTGGGGATGGTTTTTGTTTCCGTGTTTTTGTCTGAAAACATATCCGGCCTTGAAACATTGCGGTATAAAATGAGGAAGTCCATGCATGACTATGCACGCGGACCTTTCACCCATAAAGTTGTGGAAGAACGCGTCAATGTCAATCTTCCGGGTCGGATGAAGCTGGTCTTCAACACGCCTGCTCTCCGGCACAGTCATCGTATCGAATTTTATCAGGGTTCCTATGCGCGTAAAGGGATAAGCCGTTACAGAAAATGGGGCCTTCGCCGAAAGATTGAATTTTAAAATCAAGGTGGTGACATGACGAACAAAAGAGCTTTAGTGATATCCCTGGCGATATCGGTTTTTGCAGTATTCCTGCTTTTTGTGTATATCAGCAACAAGGAAAAGACTCTGTTGGAAATGGCTGCACCGATCAAGGTAATTGTCGCCGCCCGGGATATTCCTGAAGGTACACGTATTGAACCGAACATGGTGGAACCGGTTCAAATTCCCCAGAAGTATGTGCAACCCGGCATTTTTAAAGATACCCGGCAAGTGGTCAATCGTAATATTAATGTCCCCGTCCTGAAAGGAACCCAGATATTAGAACCCATGTTTGCGGTTGCCGAGGTAGCGGGTATAGCCGCCAGAATTCCTTCAGACAAAAGGGCGTTCAGTGTCTTTGTGACTGATGTGACTGCTGTAGGGGAATTGATCCAACCTGGAGACATGGTTGATGTGCTGGTCACGGTTGAGGCCGGTTCATTTCAGGATGGGGTGGGCATCAGTGAAGAAATCATCACCAGAACCATTTTGGAAAATATTCTGGTTCTGGCCGTCAACCAGACTTCCAGCAAACGACGTTCAGGCGGCATCAGCGATGTCAGTCAGGAGGCGGAAGGCAGTGTTTTCAGCAGCGATCGGCCGTTGGCAGCAACTGAAAAAGACCAGATCAAAACGCTGACATTGTCCCTGGACCCGCGTGAAGTTCAGGTGTTAAATTTATCTCAGGAAATCGGGACCATAGCGGTATCTCTCCGGTCAAGTTTTGAGGAAGGACAAATCGAAAACTTACCGCCTCTTTCTGCGCAGGAATTTTTGGGAATTAAAAAAAGCATCATTCCCAGAGCAAGGCCGGCCTGGGTTGAAATCAGAGGGTCGGAATCGATCTCACGGTATTAGTGTGCACACCCGCAATACAGGAGGAGTGTTTATGATACGGTTCATTATTAAAATTTTTCATTTATTGTTATTGTTATGCCTGGCTGTCAACCAGGCCTCGCTATATGCCGAACTACCTGCAAAAATCGAGTTGGACGCGGGAGAAAGCCGGGTTTTTCAGTGCGCTTTTACTATCGAAAAAATTGCCGTTGGTGACCCTGATATTCTGGGATGCGTCAAAATCAGAGACCAAGAGCTGCTTATCAATGCAAAAAGTGCGGGGCAAAGCAACATTTTCCTCTGGGGGAAAAAGGGACATGAAGAGCACAGGGCGGAAATTCATATTATTGTTCGAAACCGCGATCTTGAAACGACAGCCGCTGAAATCCGGGAAATTGTTAAAGACATTGAGGGGGTAAATGTCCGCGTTATGGGCAACCGGGTCTTTGTCGAAGGAGAAGTTTTTTCTGATAACGATTTAAAGAGAATCGAAACGGTGGTTAAGGACCTGCCTGATGTGGTCAACCTGATCGAACTCAGTCCGGTAATGAAAAAAATCGTCAAGGAAGAGATTGAAAAATCATTGGTTTCACAGGGCATGAAAAATGTTACGGTTTCGGTGACCCAGAACAACTTTATGTTAACCGGTCATGTCACAAGTGAAGAAGAATCCTCACGGGCGCAGCGCATTGCCCAGGCTTATTCGCCGGACATCGTCAATGCCATTGCCATCAGAGTGCCGACGTCTGGCGATAATTTTCCCAAGCCCGAAAAACCGGTACTCATCGAGATGTCCGTCAATATCATGGAAATAGAAAAAAACGCCTTGCGGGATTTCGGGGTCCACTGGAATCCGGGCAGCTCTCTGGGCGCGAGCGGTTCCTATTCAGTCGCCAGAGGAGAATCTCCTTCCGCGGCGGGTTCGATAGCCGGCACTTTGTCTAATCTGATGCCCAAAATCAGAAAAATTGATGAAACGGGCCAGGGACGATCCCTGATGCAGCAGACCCTGATCACCAAAAGCGGCGATTCGGCCCATTTTTTTGCCGGTTCTGAAATCCCCATCCCGGTTGCCCAGGAAGGGGGCAACATGTCCGTGGAATTCAAAGAAATTGGGGTTACGCTGGACTTTCAACCCACCATTGATCCTTACGAAAATATCGTCAGCTCGATCAGCGTTGAATCAAGCAGCATTACCGGAGAAGGACCAACAGGCCCCACGATCAGCACGACAAACCTTAATACGGTACTTAGCGTTGCCAGTGGGCAAAGCATCGCCCTGGGTGGTATGATGGGACAAAGAGATTTGCAGGCTATTTCCGGATCGCCCCCCGGCGGTGGGGCCTCCCTTATTCAGGCCAATAAAGCCAAAAGGAAAGGAGCAGAAGGCCGCGAAGTTGTTATTTTTGTCACCCCCCGCATCCTTTCCGGCAAAGCGACGGAAACGACGAATCTCCAGAAATCTGTTGAAGAAGATTTCAAAGAACATGAACTCCAAAAATTACGGCAGCAAGTCCAAAAAGAATGAACGGACATATTATTTCCATATACAGTTCCAAGGGAGGAGTGGGGAAAAGTTTTATCGCCGCCAACCTTTCCGTGAACTTGTCTCTTGACACCAAAGAGAAAGTCCTTCTTATCGATTTTGCCTGTCCGGTTTCCAGCGATATCGGATGTCTTCTGAACCTGAAAGATATTAAATGCATGGAAAATCTTTTGCCGATGATGGACAGACTCTATCCCAATATACTCAAAAGTTATGCGACAACTCATGATTCCGGGATTTCCGTTCTCAACCTTTCCGACGGGACCCGGAAACTTACCAGCGCTTTGTTGAACGCCGAAAACATTGCCAAGGTCATAGCCTGTCTGCAAACAATATACAGTTATGTAATCGTAGATGTGGGCATAAAATTCGATTCCGTCGTAGAGGCTGTTCTTGCCCGGTCGAGCATGATTTTAATTCCGTCTACCCCTGATAAATTATCACTTCGGCAAACGCAAAACGATTTAAAACTTTTAAGCCGCAATTATTTTCCAAAGGAATTGATTAAAATTGTTATCAATCAGGTGGATAAAACAAATTTTTCGGAATCCGATGCATTGGCCGGCGTCATAGGGAGGCGCCCGGAAATGGCCATTCCTCTGGATCCGGAAGCGACGGCCAGTTTGAACCAGGGAACCTATCCGGAAAAATTTCCAAAGCATCCGGTCACCAAGGCTTTTAACGATCTTTCCTACATGGTCGTTCGGGAAACCCGAAGTATGGGCTCAAAAGACAGAGGTGACGAAGCGCATGCAGCCAATTTCGATTCGGACCTTGACGAACTGAAGCGTTCCATCCATGAAAAACTGCTCGAATCCATCGACTTTAAAAAGCTGAACACGGAAATCGGCCGCGACCATGAAAAAGCCAACGAACTCAATGCATTTGTCTCACAAAAAATTTCCGAAATCCTGGACAATGAATTTCATATTTCCGACAGGGAAATGCGCAAGCAGCTGGTAAAAGAGGTTTTACAGGAAACCTTGGGGCTGGGGCCTCTTGAGGATCTTCTTGATGATCCGGATGTTTCTGAAATCATGGTAAACAGCTGGAACGACATCTATGTGGAAAAAAAAGGTCGTCTGGTCCGGATTGACAAAAAATTTTTTTCCGAACAGCATCTTATCAACATAATTGCGCGCATCACAGCTCCTTTGGGCCGGAAAATTGACACAAGTACCCCCATGGTGGATGCCAGGTTAAAGGACGGATCAAGAGTTAACGCCATTATCCCGCCTCTGGCGGTCCGGGGTGCCTGCCTGACCATTAGAAAATTTCCTGAAGACCAGATCGGTATTCCCGGACTTTTGAAGTTTGGAACCATTAATACGCAGATAGTAGAATTTCTAAAGGCCGCGGTGCAGTCCAATCTCAATATCTTGATCTCAGGGGGAACAGGATCGGGTAAAACTACGCTTCTAAATATATTATCCAGCTTTATTCCTGAAGATGAAAGGATCGTCACCATTGAAGATGCGGCCGAATTGAGACTGCGTCAACCCCATGTCGTCACTCTGGAAAGCCGCCCTCCCAATATCGAAGGAAAAGGTGAAATTGTCATCAGAGACCTGGTGAAAAACAGTCTGAGAATGCGCCCGGACCGAATCGTTGTCGGTGAGTGCCGCGGCGCAGAGGCATTGGACATGCTCCAGGCCATGAACACCGGTCATGACGGTTCTTTGACCACGATACATGCCAATTCGTGCCGTGAGGCTATTTCCCGTTTGGAAACACTGGTTTTGTATGCCGGTTTCGAACTGCCCATAAAAGCGATCAAAGACCAGATTGTCGGTGCCATTGATCTCATCGTTCAAATCAGACGTTTCAAAGATGGATCGCGAAAGGTTGTCCAGGTTTCGGAAATCGACGGCATGCAGGGCGAGGTCATCACTCTGGGCGATATTTTTGTTTATCACGAGACCGGCGAGGAAAACGGGGTCATTACGGGAGATTTTTCATCGACAGGTTATGTGCCCAACTGTATAGAGCGTTTTCGTGAAAGAGGAATACATGTTCCCAGGGAAGTTTTTTGGACCAGTAATTAATCCGGAAATGGAGGGCGATATTCGGGGCCAACGGCGATTTATTGCATTATCGTAATTTCTTCATCGCCGGTTCTTTCTATCGATAAAAAACAAACCATTAACAAGAGACACCGCAACAACACATGGATACAAACATTTTACTTTTGATTGTTTTTGTCGTGTTATGGGCAGCTGTATATCTTTATTTGCACACGCGTTTGACATCTACAGACTGGTTCCTCAATTACCGGCAATGGATCGAAAATTCCTTGGCCGATATGTTTGTCAATCTTTCTGCCAAACGGATATCCAGGGCTGTCATCTTTATTACGATTATCGGAAGTCTCCTCGGTTTTTTAATCCCCGGCGGGATTTCCCAGCTTGACAACAAACTTTCCATCGAACGTGCCATAAAAAGCAATCGTCAGGGAGAATACGCGCAAACGGTCCTGCATCTTGAGGCGATAAAAGCCATGGATTCCCCTCTCGTCCACAATGAGTTGGGAGTCGCGTATATGGGATTAAAAAATTACAGCTTGGCCGAACAGGAATTGAAGGAAGCGGTACGGCTTTTGCCCTACTATGAAAAGGCTCATCAAAATCTGGCGGAATTATATATAATCATGGACAGATTTGCGGAAGCTTTCTTTGCCGAAGTCAGGGCCCAGGAATCTGCCAGTTTTACTATTTCCGAAGAAAAATTATACAATTTATCCGGCACATTGACCGACCAGTTGGGGGCAAGGTTGTTTCTGGCTGCGCTGCTCGCCCTGGGAGCTTATATGACGCCCCGGGCGGTAATCGCCGTGCTCCGTTGGCGGCGCAGGAAAAAAATCGATGAACAGTTGGCGGACGGACTGACCATGATTGCCAACGGCCTGCGAGCCGGGCTCAGCCTGGTCCAGGCGATTGAGACGGTCGTCCGGGAAGCCAAACCGCCTTTGAGTCAGGAATTTGAAATCGTCCTCAGGGAACACCGACTGGGTTCCAGCCTGGGGGACGCTCTCATACACCTGGCGCAGCGAATCCCCGGAAAGGATACCCGGATTATGGTGAATGCGACGCTTATTCTTCTCGAATCCGGCGGAAACCTGCCAGAAAGGTTTGACAACCTGGCCAATACCATACATGAACGAAAACGGGTTCAGCAAAAAATCAAAACCATGACTGCTGAAGGAGAAACCCAGGCATGGATTCTGGCTGCGTTGCCTCTGGTGCTGGCGCTGGTGCTCAATTACATGAACCATGACGTCTTTCAGTTGATGTATACGACGCCGCTGGGATGGTTGTTGATGATCCTGATCGTTTTGATGGAATCGGTAGGACTTTATCTGATGCTGAAAATGGTAAAAGTAAAAATATAATTTTTAAAATACTGAAAAAAGGAGGGAAAATCATATGAAAATACTAACATTGGTCATCACCTCATTCATTGCCCTTACCTTCGGAGCATCGGGATATGGTTCCAAAGACGTTCCTGACCATCTTGATGAAATCATGGCAATGTATAATGACGCTGTAGACTTGCTTGAAAATCAGCATTACGAAAAAGCGACTCTCAAATTCAAAGCCATCATGGAGAAAAAAACAGATAATCAAGACAAGGAAATTGGCAAAATCAAGGCGGCGGCGGCCAATAATCTGGGTAATATAATGATGCTGCAGAAAAATTTCGAAAAAGCGATAAAATATTTTGAAAAGGCCGTGGCGTTCAATCCGGAGCATGCCCTGGCGTTCAATAATCTCGGCTCCGCCTTTTTGAAACAGGGCAAACCTGAAGAAGCAATAAAAAAATTTCAGGGCGCTATAGATGCCGATCCATCATTGGCGATAGCATATGCCAATATGGGCGAAGTATTTTTAAACATGGGAATGCTCAGAAAATCAGCGGAGTTCTTTCTGGCCAATTTACGGCTTGACCCAACCAATAAAAACGCCTTTCTGGGTTTAATCAAAATCTATGACATGTCCAATTTGCCCGAAGATCGTGAACGGACCTGGCAAACGCTGGTGAAAGTGACGGGAGACAACCCCCGAGAACTCGCGGATATCGTGGACAGGTTGATCGATCAAGGAAGCTTTGAACAAGCCCAAAAGGGGCTGCCAAAATTGCTGGCTCGATTTCCCGACGACCCTGACTTGCTTTTACAGCAAGCAAGGGTATTGATTCTGGACAACAAATGGTCGGACGCAA
>CAZWCS010000051.1:4725-27665 GCA_964632805.1 uncultured Desulfobacterales bacterium | reverse complement strand
ATGGAAAAACTCAAGGCGACCCTGTCTTACACCAAGCTGACCATTGATGAGGAAGATACCGCCGCTGCCACAAACGTCGCCTTTGCCGATGACGATGATTACGGGGATTACTACCAGTTGAAAATGCAGTATGCCTACTGCAAATGTTTAACCTTTGCCCTGTATGCCGCGGCCATCGATCCGGGAGACGCCTTCCCCGATACCAACGAGGACCTGGCCCACGAATTTTTCCTGGAATCCAACCTCAGCTTCTAGGCAAAACGGTTTCACCACGGATTTCACGGATGAACAGATTTCTGTATCATCCGTGAAATCCGTGTCTGCAAAGCCCACCCCCCAAGCCCCTCAATTCCGGAAAACTTCCCGGCGCCGGGATTTGGGCAGCAGCCCCAGCCGCACCACCCGCTCCTGCGGCACCATCACCACCGCTTCTTCCGGACATTGGTAGGCGCACTGGCCGCAGCCGATACACAAATCCGCATCAAGCAGCAGGCGCTTGTCTTTCACCTGCCGGGCACTGACCGGGCAGTAGTCCACACAGCGGCCGCAGCCGGTACAGCGGGTTTCCTCCGGCACAGCCGCCATATAGTAAGTTTTCACCGCCAGGGGCATCAACCCCCGGTTATAATTGCCCAGGGCGGTGCAGCAATCCCAGCAGCAACTGCACACGGACAACCCCGGTTCGTTTTCCACGTCCATCCGCGTGTGCATCACTTCGTGAACACCGCCCCGCTCCCGAACCTCCCGGATAATGGCATAGGCCTCTTCCCGGGAGATACGACGGCCATAGCCGTATTTCACCACATGTTCGGCAAAGGGGCCGATCCACAAATGGGCTTCCAGCGGCAGCCCCAGCCGGCAGGGCTCCCCCTCCAGGGCCCAGTGCTGGCGGCAGAGGCATTTGGTTACCGCAATCTGTCCGGCCGCCCCGTATTTTTCAATCAGGGTCTCCACGCTTCCGGTACTGTAAATTCTGGCTTCGGGAACATCCACGGATCGATCCACGGCCAGGGTTCCGGCCGGCGCCTCTTCCGGCGGACCGTTCTCTTCCGCGGTCCTGGTTTCGGGCAATCTGGCAATACCGCTCATGGGGCCCAGCCCCCAGAAAAGCCGGTTAATAACCGTCCGCAGGCCCCACCGGTTCAGCCCCTTCACACGCCGGAAAAACCGGCCCAACTCCCGGGAAAACTGTTCCCGTTCCGGGGTAACCGCCCCGTCGGCGCAGCTTAGTTCAAACCAGCCCAGCATCATCGGGGCGATATGGTAGGTCTCCGCACCGGCAGCATTTTCCGACCACAGCACGGCCTTGCGGCGAAGCAGGCTCTCAAAGGCTTCCGTGAAAACCGCTTCCGGCCAGCCCGCCCGCTCCTGCAACCGGGGCCGGGTCAAACGGTCGTTGCCCAGAAGCAGCAGCAGGTCAATCTCCGGCTCCGTCAGGACAGCCGCCATGGCCCGGTACAGCGGTTTGAAATACCAGCGGTAAACCGGCGGCACCAGATACCAGCGAATCAGGGTCAATGGAAATTCCGACTCGTTGTTCATAATATCGCCCAGTCGGTGCAGCTTTTTCAGCAGTTTTCTGTCCATAATCCGTCTCCTTCAGCATTTGTGCGGCCATCCCCGCGAGCCCTGTCTCCGGCAGCCGGTCAGCATCATCCGCTCAGTTTCCGTCAATATCGTTTCGGAACTCCGCCAGGGCAACTCCGATGGGAATGGCAAACCCCAGCCCCTCGAACCGCCGCGTCAGCTCTTTATAAGTGTTGATGCCGAGCACCCGGCCGGTTGCCGTCACCAGCGGCCCTCCGCTGTTGCCCGGGTATATTTTGGCATCGGTCTTAATAAACCCGTTTTCATATCCCGCCACCACCCCCTGACTGACCGAATCGCGCAGGCTCACCGGGCTGCCGATGGCAAACACCCGGCTGCCCTGTCCCGGACGCTGCGCGGCGGCCGGTTGCAACCGGGGCGTCTGGTAACCGTCCACCTTCAGTAAAGCCAGATCGTGCTCTCGGCTGGTCCGCAGCAGGTACGCGTACAATTTGCGCCCATTTTTGGCCGTGACCGTAAACCGGCGGGAGGAACCGGCCACGGTGGCGTAATAATCAAATTCTTGGCGCCGCTGCTGATACTGCTGTTTCTGCTTGCGGTAGAGCGCTTTTTCCCGGGAAAAATCCGCCTTCCACTGCTGATACCGCTGCCGCCGTTGCTGATACATCTTTTCGGCCGCCTCCCGTTTTTTCCGGTAGGGGCAGCTTTCAATGGCTTGTTTCAACTGCTCCAATTGTTGTGCAGTCTGCGCCAGGCGCGCGGATTCGTTCCGGAACCAGGCATCCGTTCTTTCCAGCCGCTCATCTTTCTGTTCAAAAGCGGCCTGGGTGGCGGCGATCTGTTCGGCATCGCCTTCCAGCACATGCCGGTTGGTCAGGATATGGCCCCGGCCGGAAACGAAAAACCCGGACCCCTTGCCGGCACTGGAATGAATAGTTACTGTGGCCAGAGTGGCCGCTTCCACCTCCGAGGCCGGGGCATACTGCTCCTGCAACTCCCTGACCAGATTCTGCTGTCCGGCCTGTTGCGCAACCGCCTCGGTCAGCGTTTCCACCCGGCCCGTTTTGCGCCCGGGCGGCGTATCCGTATAGTGCCAGTTACCCTGGGCATCCTGGAATTTATACAGCTTCGCTGCAGCAACGCCGGCCAGACCCGGCACAAAAAGCATTATCAGCACTGCTGCCAGCATCTTCTGCAAAAAAGAAAATCCGCCGGACAACATAATCACTCCTGCTCGTCCTTCACATAAGCGGCCACAGCCGCAATAACCCGGTCTGTCATCCCCCCCGATTCCAGTACCAGTTCAACAATGGCATCCTCCGCCGCCAGGCGGTTCAGAAGATCAGCATTGCGGGTCAGATTTTCCAGCAGCACCCGGTCTTTACACGATTGAATGGTCCGTGCGTACATCGGGGTATGAACATACTTTTTAATAATGGCCGTCGTGGTCTCCCGCAACCCCTCCCGGGAATACCCGCCCCGGATGGCGATATCCATTGTCTTTTTATCCGAAATCACCATCTCAATAATGGCCGGGTCTTGAATATAGTCTTTCAGGATAGCGGTAATAATCGTCCTGGTGATGGGAAGGTTGACAGCATCCAGGGGATCGGCCGTCCGGTAGGGGGCATCGTCAACAATATCCTGCAGATTCTTCAGGGATTGACAGGGCACATCCTGGGTCGCCGGATTGACCGTAAAGGCCGGGAGATTGCCCCCGGCCTCCATATGCAGGGAAAAACTCACCGCGGTGGTATCAAAATCTTTATAGGTCAGACAAAATTGCTGGGCCAGACGGGGGACCCGCACCAAATCCTTGTTGGGCGGCACCGGTGTCTCTTGAATTACCTGGGTGGTTACCGTTACATTACCGGTGGCGGGATCGACCGCCGTCTTCCCCCTGATGACGGCTTCCCGGTCACTGGTGGGCCAGGGAAAATCCATAACCAGATAGACATCCATATTGTTGGCGTCATACTGTTTCAGAATCCGGGCCTCCGATATTCGCGCCATCCATTGGGGATAGACCGGAACATCCCGAAGGACGGCGCCCACCGCCGCCATGGTGGCGTTTACCACGGTGGTTGCTTTAAAAGCGTCATAGGCGGAGCCGGCCACGCTTTTTTTATACAGGCGCACCTCGTCCTCTTCATCGACAAACGTCCAGCCATCATCTGCGGCCATCCCCGGCCCGGACAAAAGCAGCGACAAAACACCGAATACGATCAAAAAAAGACTGAATTGTTTCATGAATACCATCTCCTTTTCCGATAAAAACATACGGCTTCCCATTATTCTTCAGCAGTGACCTGCGAAGGCAGTATACGGTCCATGACAGCAAACAGGGTTTGAATCTGTTCCAGGGGAATGGCGGAGGGATAAATCGCGCAGGAAAGCGTCAGACTTCCCCGGTATCCGGAAAGTCCCAGGCCGAAAAACGGCGGCACAATGGGTGGAGCCAGAACTTCCGCCGCAACCGGTCTTACCCCGCCGATATCCAGACTTTCTTCATCAATCGGGCCAAGGTTGGTCAGTACCGGTACGAGGTTGCCGGTATTGGCGATGGCATTCATTATGCGGTTCATCAACCCCCGCAGAGCAATATACGGGAGCGGCAGATACAGCAGCCGATCGACAAACATCACCGACAGACCGATATCCCCCTTTTTGTGCGCGTCAATATGCTGCTTCACCCGTTGCAGGGTCTGGTCCAGATCCGCCCCCAGATCCTGGCCGAGATTCGGGAAAAAAAATCCGCTCAGATTGCAGAGCGCGGCCGCTTTCCGCTCGGGCAGATACCGGCGCAGATCCACTGTTGTCACCAGGCGCAGGGTTCGATCCTGCTGCCATCCGGTAATCTCGGCGACAGCACGCAAAAAAGCCGCCACCAACAGATCATTAAGCGTGGCTTGACGTTTCCGGCAGAACGACCGCAAAATTTTCACCCTGTCTGCCTCGAACCGCAAGATACAGAAACGCCAACGCCCCTCCCGGCATGTACCGGACGGAAAGCTGAGGGTTTGAAAGGGCAGAATCAGGCGGCGGGTTTCCCGGAAAAAATCGGGGAAAAGCCGTATAAGCCGTCTCCACCCGAGTTGCCCGTATACCTGCCACAGGCTGCGGCTGCCGGGATTCGGGCCCAGTTGATAATTGCCGTTTTTCTCAAGATTGCGGTAGATCTCGGCAAACAGGTAGCCCAACTCCTTGGTACCGCCGGCATCCACCACCTGATGATTGACTTTGATGATCAGGGTGTCCCCGTCGGCACGATGGAGCAGAATTCCCCGCAACTGGGGGCCGGACTCCGCCTCCAGGGAATCTGTCAGGAAGTCCTCGCGCGCCCGGGCCAGGGCCGTCCGGTCTCCGGAGATTTCCTGCAGTAAAGGGGCGGCCTCCAGAATTTCCCGGTCCATCCGTTGCCAGCAGGGTCGAAACCAATGGCAGACAAAACGACTGCCGAAAACCGGCTCCCGGTCCAGGATCAGGCGCAAGGCACCCCGGACATGGGGAACCACCAGGCGCCGGTCAAAGTCGAGGACCAGATGCAGTTGCAAAACATAGGCCCGGGAAGACGCGTGCTGCACCGTATCTTCAAAACAGGCTCTGATTGTCTTGGTTTTTTTCCGCGTCATTCTTGTTGGGCGGCCCCGCCTCCCCGGACACCACCCCCGTGGTCCGATTCCGGCTTTTGAAAACGCTCAGCCGGTCTTCCGGTGAGGGCAGCCTTATTCGGTCAGCCCCAGATAGTCCAGGGCGTTCCGGATAAATTGCCGGTGACTGTCAAAAGCAATCTCCGGAATATCATCCACCGGGAAAAAAGCCACCTCCGCGGCATCATCTCCGGCGGTAATTTCACCCGTATACGCCGTTATCAGATATCCCACAATTAATACCGTACCATAAAGCCGGCTCTCATTGGCCACAACCCCCAACAGGCTGTCAATCTTACCGGACAGGCCCGTCTCTTCGTGCAACTCCCGCAGAGCGGCTCCTTCCACGCTTTCCCCCAGCTCCATAAAGCCTCCGGCCAGGGCCCAGTATCCCTTTTGGGGAGAAACTTTGCGTTTGACCAGCAACAAACCGGCCGCCTCATCAAAAACGACCGTCGCCGTGGCGGGTATGGGGTTCTCATAAATCGGAACCTGGCAGTATTCACAAAACGGACGAAGCCGCCCTTCCCATTCTCTCCGGGTCAGACGGCGGCCACAGGTATGACAATACTGCTTTTTGACGGGAGAGAAAGATTCTCCGGGGGCAGCCAAACGGCTTTGCGGGGAATTCCGGCCGCCCTTCCCGGAATCGATTTCCGGTGTGACCTGGCGGGATGGGTCCTTATCAGTCCTCAAAATTTCCCGCCGGACCTTTATCGGAACTGATTGCCGCCGCTCTTTCGACAATCTTTTCTTTTGTCCATTCCTGCGGATCTTCAATCCGTTCGGCAATGGGGGCCGGCCGGCAGGAACCCGCCTCCAGAATCTCACCAATTGCCAGCGGCGCCGTATCTCCCGCATTCAGCACATCCACCAGCATGGTATAGACAAACGCTTCCACGCCTTTGACCATCCGCTCCCGGATATCCGCCGGCTGGGACTGTAAAATATTATCAAAGGGAAGATTCAACTTTTTGTAATCCCCGCCTTTCAAGCCCTTTGATTCGGCATAGGCCCGCATCTGTTCCCAGACCGCATCCGTAACACCGGCGTCACGGCGTTTGACAAAATTGCCGTTTTCATCCAGAAAGGCATTGCCGTAGTCGTTGACCTCCAGGCCCCAGGAAATCATCTGCAAAGCGGTGGCCACGTTGGCCTTGGTGGTACGCGTGCGGGCGGCAATCTGCCGCAAGCGCTCGGAACTGTTTCCGGAGGTGCCGTGCTGAGCGCCGAACACCTTATATTTCTCCAGCGCCTGGTGAATTTCCGCCGTGGTTTCCACCTGTATTCCCTGATCGCTGGCTTCAATACCGTGGGTGGTGCCGTTATTCAAGGCGATCCAGTCGGGAAAAATTCCGTGGGCGTTCAGGCCCTGGATTAAAAACAAAGCCTCCTCCCTAGTGGACAGGCCTTCTTTCCCTTTTATCTCTCCGACTTCGGTCTCCAATCCGGCCCAGTCCGGCACCAGCGGGTTTAACTCCAGATTGGCCAAAAGGTTCCGGTCATCCGGCAAATGGGAGGCATCGATGGCAATAGAGGTAATCCCCGCCTCAAACAGTGTAGGAATCTCTATTTTGGCCGCTTCGATATCCTCCGGTTTCTTTATACCGTAATGATCGGCGTGAATCGCCACCGGTATGGTAATTCCCATTTCGTTACAGAAAGCATCCACCTGCCGCGCAATATTCCAATAGTTTACCGGACAATAGGCGTTTTTCCCGCCCTCGGACTTGGCAATTTCAATAATCAGGGCGGCGTTGGCCCGTTGCGCCGCCCGCAGGGCCCCCCGAATGACAAAATTATTCCGCCCGTTGGCGGCCATGGTCACCGCCCCGCCCTTGGCCGCCAGGGCCCGGTTGATAAAAGAACCGCTGACAATCAGGGCCTGCGAATGGGGAAAAAGGCGGGCCACATTCGGCGGCCGCCCCACCTGAAGCGCCTCTTGGTAATCTTTATGGTCGGTCTCGGCTTGCATTATTCCATCCTCCGTCCTGCTGGACAAACAAGATATTGATATTTACTTACCGGAGGCGGCACCATCACCGCTCTCTTGCGTATTGTCTTTATCTTCCTGTTTTTGCTTTTCGATTTTCTCCAATCGTTTTTGCCAGTTTTCCTTGACCTGCTGATTATACGTATTCACTTTCTGACGGAAACGCGCTTCCCGTTCACGAAAATCTTCAAATTTTTGATGTAATTCATTCACCCGGCGATTGGTCTCGATCACCTTGGCAGGCGTGTCCGCCTTTCGCTGGGCTTCGGCGACCTGCTCTCTTTCCCGCTTCAACGCTTCATATTCTTTTTCAAATGCCCGTTCCTGCTCCCGAAAATTCTGGATTTTGTCCAAACCATAATCTTTTCGCTGCTGCTCCGTATCATACAAATCTTCCTGGCTGTCAGCAGGCGATTGTTCAGATTCCGCCTCCTGCGCAGAGAGTCCGGATTCTTCTTCGGTTTCCTCGAGTTCCTGCTCGGCGGCCAAATTTTCCTGATATTCCGGGGGGATAGTAGAAGGATCGTTGGTATAATGAATCTGCCCGGAATCATCGACGTATTTATAGACTTGGGCCCTGGCCATTTCACTTCCGATTCCGATCACCATAACAGCAGAAGCCAAAATTCCCGTAATGAATAACTGCCTGAATGATTGCATGATACTTCTCCTCGTGAAGGTTGGATACAGCAAAATTTCTTCTACATATATAATATCGGCTTTACCGGTAATATGTCAAGAAAGGAGCAAAAAAATATTGTTTATTGAATTTGGTTGTGTTATGGTCTAATATTTACAAATTCGGGTTTCTGTTTTGCAAAAACAAGAATTCTGGTTTTCAATACAAATATATTAAGACTATGGAGGATTGAAACGCATGGCGGAAGAGGCAATTAAACTAAAAAAGAAAAAAGAAAGCAGTTTTATCGACAAAGTGAAAGAGGTTCTGCCGGAGGGCGGAAACCTGAATCTTTGCCTCACCTGCGGCGCTTGTGCATCCGGCTGCCCGGCCACCGGGCTGGACGGCATGGATCCGAGAAAATTTCTGCGCATGGCGGCGCTGGGCATGGATGAAGAAATCAAACAATCCGACTGGCCGTGGCTCTGCACCGGCTGTATGCGATGTATCTATGTCTGCCCCATGAGCATCGATATTCCCCAGCTTGTCTATCACGCCAGGGCGCAGCGCCCCCGGGAAGAGCGGCCCAAAGGGATTCTTGGTTCCTGCGATATGGCGCTGAAAACGCCGGGATGCAGTGCCATGGGAGCCACCGAAGAAGATTTCCAGTTTGTGGTAGAGGACGTTCTGGAGGAATACCGGGAAGCCCAGCCGGAATTCAAGGATATGGTCGCCCCCATCGACAAAGAAGGTGCCGAGTTCTTTTTAAACCAGAACTCCCGGGAACCGGTCACCGAGCCGGATGAACTGGTGCCGCTGTGGAAAATCCTGCATCTGGCGGGCGCCGACTGGACTTACGGCAGCAAAGGCTGGGGCGGTGAAAACTACTGCATGTTTCTGGCGGAAGACAAAGACTGGGAACATATTACCCGGACTTCCCTGGAACATGCCCAGAAACTCGGGTGTAAAACTTACCTCAATACCGAATGAGGGCACGTTACCTTCTCTGTCCGGGCCGGACAGAAAAAATTCAACATTGACACCGATCTGGAAATCAAAAACATTTATGAATATTATGCCAAGTGGATCCGGGAAGGAAAACTGAAAGTCAACGCCGACTGGAACAAGGACCTGCAAATCAAATTTACGGTACAGGATCCCTGCCAGATTGTCCGCAAAAGTTATGGTGATCCCATTGCCGATGACCTGCGCTTTGTGGTCAAATCGGTGGTGGGCGAAGAAAACTTTATTGACATGACGCCCAACAAATCCAATAACTTCTGTTGTGGCGGCGGCGGCGGATTTCTCCAGTCCGGGTTCAAGGAACAGCGCCTGGAATACGGGAGAATCAAAGACGAGCAGATTCAACGCACCGGCGCGCATTACTGCATTGCGGGCTGTCATAACTGTCATGCGCAGATCCATGAACTCAGCGAACACTATGGCGGACATTACCATGTCGTACATCTGTGGACACTGATCTGCCTCTCTCTGGGAATTCTCGGGCCCAATGAACGGGAATATCTGGGAGATGATTTAAAGGAGGTCAACGTCTTCCACCCGGAATCGGCCATGATGTAGCCGAATGACGCCGGTGGTGTGACCAACCGCCAATCCTTTACAACAGACAACAAAAAGGGCGCCGCAGGCGGCGCCCTTTTTTTCTGCTTTTCACGCTATTATTTCCGCCAGAGAAAAACTTGACGGCTTCTTTTTTGTCATACCGGACTTGATCCGGTATCCAGTTTTTTCATTAATTCTGCGTAGACTCCGGGTCAAGCCCGGAGTGACGACTTTTTACAAGTCTGTCAAACTTATCCAAGGCGATTTTTCATTTCATTGACCGCGCCGGCAAAATCCGGTGCCATGTTCGCGGCCAGGGTGACAAAAGCCAGACGATTCCGGTCAATACCGGTTTCATCCAGCATTTTCAGCACTTCCTGCACCCGCCATCTGGCATAATTGCTGCCATATTCCGATTTGCAGTTTCCGTCATGACAGGCCATGACCAGCACGCCGGCGGCCCCCTCCACAAAAGCCGTCAGAATATAACTGAGATCAACCTTCCCGGCACAGGGCACCTCCACCATGATCAGATTATCCGGCAAATCCAGGCCGAACTGGCGAGCGGTCGCAGCCGCCTGAACCGCGGAGTTCTCGCAGCCGAAAACCACCATTCCTGCCGGCGTTGTGCCCAGACCCTCTTTTATCTGAGAAGTGATATCATCATCGCTCAGAAGTTCCAGCTGAATGGCCTCCTGGGGACATTCACTGGCGCAGATGCCACACCCCTGGCAGGCCACCGGAGAAATGACGGCCTTATCGTCCCAGTAAATTGCGCCATGGGGGCAGCAGCGGTAGCAGGTCAAACATATGGCGCACTTTTCGCGATCCACAACCGCGATCCGGTCGGTCACTCTCTCTTGCCGGAACAGGGTCGCCAGCTCGAGGACGACATTGTCCGCATCCGTTACACAGTCAGTGACGTTTTCCATATTCCGGGCGTTGCCCGCCACATAGATTCCCCGGCGATTGGTATTGACCGGGAAACGGTGCACATTATCTTTCTGCAAAAACCCGGAGGGGGTCCGATGAATTTCCAGAATCTCCGCCAGGGCCGCGTTAGCGGCATCCGGTACGATGTTTTCGTCCACGACCAGCAGATCATGGGTGGTTTCCACCTCCTGCCCGAGCACATTGTCCATAAACCGCAAGGTTGTCCCGTCAATGGCCGGCGGTTCTTTCATTTTGAAATAGACGGCCCCTTTATCCCGGCCTTCTTTATACAGGCGATCCAAGCCGTTATCCGCCAGCTTGAGATCGTCAACATATACGGCAGCAGTGCCGCCGGCTTCCCCAAGGGCCCGGACGCTTTTAAAAATCCTCTGCATATTCAAGGGATTGCCGTTCTGCGCCAATCCCGCTAAAAAGCCCACGCTCAGGCCGGCAACTGCGGCGGCGGCGATTTTTTCTTCCATCTGCGACAGACTCAGCACTTCGGAAGAAAGTGTCAAACCATAAGCCTCATGCAGCGGCTGGACAAACTGATCGGTAGCAACAACAATCGCGCCCACCGTACGTTCCGTGACAGTATCCCCCGCGGCCAGGCGAACAGTATAGTCGCCGGCCACCCCGGCAGCCTTGACCAGCCGTGTGTTTTCCAGCACCTCCAGTTTCTTTTTGGCAGCAGTGGCGGTTGTCGTTTTCTGCCAGGACTTTATAGCCGGCTCACTGACACCCAACAGGGAAGCCGGAGAACTGTCCGGTTTTTCTTCCTGCTTGGCAAAAACAACGGTATATCCGGCATCGGCAATTTTTACGGCGGTACCGACGCCGGTTAAATCACCACCGATCACCAGAACATCTTTATTCATACTGACATTTTCCATCGTGTTATTCTCCCAGATAATTCATGGCATCCTTGGCCGCTTTATTTGCCTGTGCAATTGAGGCTTCGATGGTTTTGGGCTGCTGAGCGGTTCCCGCGACGAACACCCCCGCAGCCGACGTACCGGTCGCCTGGAGTTCGTCGACGGTTTTCACAAACCCGTCCGGATCCAGCTCCACCCCGAACAATTCGGAAATCTTCCGGTTATCGGGATTTGGCGTGATCCCGACAGACAGCACCAGCAAGTCAAAGGTATCATACACCGCCCGCCCCGCTGTCTTCGTCTCCGCCGCCTCCGTGGTCTCTTCGCTTTCCGGTTCTTCAGCCGCCGTATCCGCCCCCAGGGCACTGCCGTCCTCGTCAAAAAACCGGATCGACAGAGTGTCGTTTTCCGCGGGGAAAACATCCACGGGGATGCTGCGCACAAACCGGAACGTTTCCCGGCAGTTCTCATAGAACATCGGAAACTCCTTGCCGAAATTCTGAATATCCATATAAAAAATGGTTACATCCGTGTCCGGGAATTTATGTTTTACCGACCGGGCGGTCCGCAGGGCATAGGGACAACAGACCCGGGAACACCAGAGATTGCCCAGTCTCTCATCCCGGCTGCCCACACACTGAATAAAAGCGATTTTCCGGGCCGGCTCGCCGTCCGAGGGCCGCACCAGGACACCCTTCTCCCGTTTGATGCGCTCCAGATCAAGGCCGCTGATAACATTGGCAAATTTCCCATAGCCATAGGTCGCTTTCAGGCCCGGGTCAAACGCCGTAAAACCGGAGGCGACAATAACGGCATCCGCTTTCACCGTTTTCGACCTCTTCTTGGCGGCAAGATCTATCGCCCCTTCCGGGCAAATATCGGCCAGAGGACCGCATTCGGCCAGTTTATCCGCATTGACGGCGTAAAGCGGATCGTTGTTCCGGGAATATCCCCGCAAAACAGCGCCGGCCACCGGGGCTTTGTCATAGCACAAACCGCAGTTGGTGCATTTTCCCGGGTCAATGAAGGCCGGTCCCGTTTTCAGGCCCACCGAAAAACCGCTTTGGGCGGTTACTTTGTCCACTTCCGCGGCCAGATGAACATCGATATTGCCATCATTCCGCACTTCTTTCAGCAGGGTTTCAACACTGCAGGCGCCGCATTGCAGGCACTCTTCCGCCGCTTTGCAGGTATAGCCTATGGCATGGCCGCCCAGAAAGTTGCTTTTTTCGACAATATGCGCACGCACACCGGATGCAGACAGTGTCCGGGCCGCCGCCAGTCCGGCCGCCCCCCCGCCGATGATTAATACCTTTTTTTCAGCCATCAGCTTTCACGCTCCTTATATTCAAAATAAAATTACCGTACCGTTATACTTCCGGCCTGGGAAGAACGCCAGCCTGTTCCGCGATTTCCGGAACGCGATGCTCCCACTCAATGGCCATCAAATGCACGCCGGCGACCCCTTTCATTTCTTTGAACTCCGCAATCTGCTCACAGGCAATGGCAATGCCTTCCGCCGCCTGTTTCTTTTTTTCCACGCCTTTCAGCCGTTTGATAATCTCGTCGGGCACATCCATTCCCGGCACATTTTTCTGCATATACCGGGCCATACCGAGGCCCTTCATGGGCGTCACCCCGGCCAGGATATAAACCTTTTCGGTCAGTCCCATATCATTGGCCTCTTTGATCCATTCCCGGAAGCGCGCCATATTAAAAATACACTGGGTCTGGATAAAATCGGCGCCCGCCGCAACTTTTTTGGCCAGGCGATGCACCCGCCACTCATAGGGCCGGGCAAACGGATTGGCCGCGGCACCGATAAACAGCCGGGGCGCCCCGTCGATTTCCTCGCCGTTCAAAAATATGCCCTGATCCCGCATATTCTTGACCATGTGCAAAAGCTGCATGGAATCAATATCAAACACCCCTTTGGCCTGGGGATGATCGCCAAACTGCTGGTGATCCCCGGACAGGCACAGCATATTTTTGATACCATGGGCATAGGCGCTGATAATATCCGCCTGCATGGCCAGGCGGTTCCGGTCCCGGCAGACCATCTGGAAATTGGGTTCCAGCCCCTCTTCCATGGCGATCAAGGCGGCGCCGAAACTTGACATTCGCACCACGGCGGTCTGATTGTCCGTGATATTGACGACATCGACCATTCCTTTGAGAGGCTTGGCTTTCTTGCGCAACGCCTCGATATTCGCCCCCCGGGGAGGACCCAGTTCACCGGTAAATGCAAAATGTCCCGCCTCCAGTACTTTTTCCAGTTTGCTCTCTGATTTCATCTTATCTTATTCTCCCGCTACGATTATTTTTCCTCGGCAAACACCGCTTTTCGCTCTTCATATCCCGGCTGGATCAAAGTCTGCGGTTTCTGGTTGCGCCAATCATTGGCCGGGAACAGCTCCATGATGTTCTGCAACCGGTTCTGCCGGGCCAGACGTTCATGGATTTTGAACCAGGCACACGGCTGATCTTTGTGGATTTCACAACTTTCTCCGTTGGTACCGCCACACGGCCCGTTAAACAGGGATTTGGCACACATGGTCACCGGACAGATACCGGCAGTCTGGCTCAAGACGCAATTTCCACAGGCCCGGCATTTCTCTTCATACCAGCCTACATCCCGGTTTACGCCAATAAACCGGGTATTCACAGCGGCCAGCACCGGCGTATCCGGGTACCGCTCGGCCAGAAACTGGATACCGGCACCGCAGGCCATTGATAACAAGGCATCGTACCGGGGCACAACATCATCCAGCGGCTCCAGGAACTCCATATCGCACTGGCGCTGTACGGTTACCTCGCCGTATTCCGCGGCCAAACCGTTTTCCCGGGCATTCATTCGTAATTGGGCAGCCAGTATCCCGACCTCTTTTTCACCACCGGCCAGACAAACCGCCACACAGGTCGCACACCCGGTAACCAGGATATTTTTGTAATCTTTCGTCACCGCGGCAATCTCTTCAAATGGTTTCCGTTCTGCAACTATCATGAGGGCTTCCTCCTAATTTACACACCGATAACAACCTGCCAAAAACAAAAGGATGTATTATTTCAGTTTTTACAGTAAAGATCAATAAGTTTTTTGCAGATAATTTATCGATGTTATTTCAGGAAGTAACCATCTGCGAAGGGGAACCCGCAGACACAAAGGGGAAAAAGAATCCCGGCGGCCAGCATCGGCATTGAATCAACCGGCATCAGACGAGAGGGTAACGGGCCACCGGGCTATTTGGCCATGAGGTGGGTTACGGCCTCCTCCAGGCCGTCCAGGGAAAGTTCGAACATGGGGAAAATCTGCTGAATCACACCGATGGTATGGGTATAATCCCACATCCGCCGGGGAACCGGATTGAGCCAGACATGATGGGGAAAGGTATCCGCCAGAAGCATCAACCGTTCGGCGCTGGGCCGGCCGCTGCGTTCATTCATGTAAATGGAGCCGTCGGTGGAAAGCAGCTCATAGGGCGCCATGCTGGCGTCGCCCACCATGATCAACCGGGTTTCCGGGTCCAGACGACCGAATTCGAAGACTTTCCTCGGTTCTTTGTAGCGGGTGGGATCTTTCCAGAGATGATCATACACCGTATTATGGAAAAAATAGGTTTTCAGATCCTTAAACTGGGATTTGGCATAATTGAACAGCGTCTGCACCAACTCCACATACGGGTCCATGGACCAGCCGCCGTTGTCAATGGCCAGGATGACTTTCAGCCGGTCCTTTAAACAGCGGTCGAACACGATTTCGATCTCGCCCCCGTTTTTTACCGTCTGATAAATGCTTTCATCCACATTCACCTGATCCCGTGGACCGGTGGGAATCATATTGCGAAGCCGTTTTAACGCTTCCCCCACCTGGGACTGGGTCAGCGGACCGGTCTGGGAATAATCCTTGTAGCGTCTTTCCATGGCCACCTTGACCGCGGACTTTCCCCCCGAAGCGCCGCCCACCCGCATTCCGCCGGGATGCCGGCCGGAATGGCCGACCGGCGAAGTACCGCCGGTACCGATCCACTTATTGCCGCCGTCATGCCGTTCGGTCTGTTCCTTGAGCCGCTCCTTGAAATATTCAATAAGCTCGTCCGGCGTCATACGGGCGATTTCCGATTCATCCATGCCCAACACGTCCGCCAGCTCCTTGGGATCCTTGAGCCACTCCGCCAGCATTCCCCGCATGATCTCGTCCAGTTCCCACTCCTCCGGGTCAGGCAGGTCGGCGCCCTGAAAATAGTGGGCGAACATTTGATCAAAAAGATCGAAATAGCGTTCACTTTTGACCATAACCGTGCGGCTGGTGGTATAAAAATCGTCCAGGGAACGGACCAGTCCCATGGCCAGCGCCTTGTGCAGGGTCAAAAAAGCAGTGGGGGTAACCGGAATATTAATCTCTTTAAGCCGGTAAAAAAAATCAATAAACATTTCAACCCCGGTTAAAATAGCCGCCGCTGAACAACCGCTTCCGCTTTCTTATAATCTTCGCTTTTTTTAAACAGAACGCCCAGATAAGGGACTTCGCCCTTAACCAGCTTTTTGGGGCGGAAATCGGGATCGGATTGCAGCGCCCGGATCCAGTTGATCAGTTCCCGGGTGGCGGGTTTTTTTTCAATGCTGTCCAGTTGCCGCAGCCGGTAAAAGGCATCCACCGAATTTTCGAGAAGGTCGTCTTCGATCTCGGGATAATGGACGCGGACAATTTTTCGCATCATCTTGGGGTCCGGAAAGGCGATATGATGAAAATTGCACCGGCCCAGAAAGGGATCGGAAAGATCTTTTTTGGCGTTGGAAGTAATGACAATGACCGGCCGGTTCTGGGCCATCATGGTTTTATCAATTTCCACAATATCAAAGGTCATCTGGTCCAGCACGTCCAGCATATCATCCTGAAAGTCGCTGTCGGCCTTGTCAATCTCGTCAATCAGAAGCACCGTCCGTTCCGGTGCGATAAACGCCTGGCCGATCTTGCCCATTTTAATATAATCTTCAATATTGCTGACATCCCGGTGGGAATCGCCGAAACGGGCGTCATTTAAGCGGGTCAGGGTATCGTACTGATACAAAGCCTCCACCAGCTTCATACTGGATTTAACATTCAGCACAATCAGCGGCATGCCCAGACTTTCGGCAATGGCATGGGCCAGCATGGTTTTGCCGGTGCCGGGCTCGCCCTTGAGCAGCAACGGCATCTCCAGTGCCATGGAAACATTAACAATTTTGGCGAGTTCACTGTCCAGAACATATTTGGACGCCCCTGTAAATTTTTCTGCCTGTTTTGCCATATCGTCACCTCAATGATATCGATTTCACCCTGTTGTCGTATTTTTCCGCAAGCGCTCCGAAAGCCCGGCCGTAAGCTCCAGAACCCGGCGGGCCGCCTCTTCCTCCAGTGATCCGGTGCCGCAACTGGGTGTAATCAAAGATTGTTTTTGTAAAACTTCCCGGTCAACGCCCAAATCTTCGACGGCCTTTCGTTCCCGTTCCCAGAGATCGACCAGCGAATCCAGCGTCTCCTTTTCAATATCCGCCGCACTGGAAGTGGGCACAATACCCCAGGCCAGAATTTTGCCCTGATTGATAAATTCTGTTATGGCCTCCGGATATAAAATAAATTTATCAAAAAAGGAATAGGCGTCAAAACTGACAATATCCGCCGTTGACTCCAGAATGATGGACCATTCGGCGTTGGCACAGACATGTACTCCCGCCAGCGCTCCTTCGGTATGAACCGCTTCAAAAACTTCCTCAAAACAGGCCATAACCTCTTCCCGGGAAATACTGATAAAGGCCGATGACCCGAAAGCGGTCAGCCCGGGTTCATCAAAAAATACCATAACCGGTTTTCCCAGCTCGGCCAGGGCGCGGGCCTGCCAGCGGGCCTTGGTGGCAATCTGCTTGACCGCGATATCCCGAAGCTGTTCATCATAAAAAAGCGCCCGGCCCGCTGCATCCACCACTCCGGTAGCGAAAGTAAAAGGCCCGGTAATCTGACCTTTCACCGCATACATCGTTTCCGCCCGGGGACGGGCCTGCTCCAGGAACGCAAAAAAACCGGCCGCGGTTCGGCGGTCCAGGGCAAAACGGGAATCCGCGAGCATTTCCGGATTTTCCCCAACCGCCAGATAGTCCTCATAAAAAGCCAGAACAGCGTCTTCAAAACCCGGATCCTGATTGTCTATATAAAGCTTGCCCTCCACCTCCCGGAAACCGGGAAACCCCGGCAGAAACTGCGCCATCATCCCCTCCTGCTTGAATCGGGGAAGCTGCACCCACAAAGGAATTTCCGGCACCTGTTCCAACACCAGGCGCGTTGCTTCGCCATGATCATGTAAAGGCAAGCTGCCGATCAAGGCCGGACGCATATTCGGTAACAGTCGATTTTCCATATTTACTACCCTCTCTGGGCGATATTTTGATATGCCTTCCACTATAAACAAAAACCCGGCCGGGCACAAGGAATGAATCCGTACCCGAACGGCGAAGGATTTGATTGACACTCCGATGATTCCGTGATATGGCTGAAACCGTAAAAACCACAATGACAGGTGAGCAAACCCATTGCCTAACGAAATAAAGAGGTGCAGCCATGTTTAGTGGCATCGGCATGCCGGAACTTCTGATAATCCTGGTTCTGGTACTGGTAATCTTTGGCGCCGGCAAACTGCCCGAAATCGGCTCCGGAATCGGCAAAGCCATCAAAAATTTTAAAAGTGCCACCTCCGAAACGGAAAAAGACGAGCCGGAGAAAATTGAAGAAAACCATCAGAAGTAGCCCGGTGCAGCGGCCCCGTCAGCGGAAAAACGAAAACTCCCGCTGATAATCTCCTTCCGGTTTCGGCAGAAGGGATTTCCATCTTCCGCTTGTTCCACTGCCGGAGCCATCCGATTCTTCAGACACTCCCGGCACCGATGCTTCACCAGACCGGCCGCCCCGGCCTTTTCAGAAAAATTATTCCGCCCGGCCCTAAAACGGACTGGTTAAAACGGGATATCACTGTCATCCGGCGGCACTCCGGTCGGTCCGTCCGGAGCCCCGGCGCCCGTCCCCCCGGCCTGCTGGGGAGCGGAGCCTTTGGATTCCAGCATCTGCATATCAGAAGCGACGATTTCGGTGGTATAGCGGGTGACACCATCTTTTTCCCAGGAACGTGTCTGCAGCCGACCCTCAATATAGACCTGCCGGCCCTTGGCCAGATACTGCCCGCAGATTTCCCCCAGCCGGCCCCAGGCGACAATACGGTGCCACTCCGTGCGCTCCCGTTTTTCACCGGTTTCCTTGTCCTTCCATTCTTCCGAGGTAGCCAGGCTGAAATTGGCGACGGCCCGACCATTCTGCGTATAACGCACTTCCGGATCCACGCCCAGCCTGCCGATCACGATTGCCTTATTGACTCCTGCCATAAAAACCTCGTTTGCCTATGTGTTTATCCAAAACCGCTGCAAAACGCCACAGCCCTATACGCCATCCCGTATCCCCTATCAGAAACCACCTGGGCTGTCAAAATCTTTCCGGAATTTCCAGTCGTCCAATCGAGACAGCCCCCCTCAGTATAAAAGCCATTACGATCTTGGCGCAAAAACAGCACCGACAGAACTAGCGGGGAAAGACCGTTCGGAGAAAACAACCGGAGGACCCCCCCCCACTGCTCAAGTCCGTGGGTACAGTCTCCTGCCAGGCATCGTCACTTTCCTCGCCCCAGTTCGGGTCTACGCCGGCCACCTGAATCCCGCCGGCCCCCTCGGCCATTACGGCAAAACTGCCATAAGCCCGGACCTGTTTCACAAACCCGGTTGTATTGTACCACTGTAAAAGGGTTAAGGGAACGGCCTTGGGATTTTTAAAATATCCCAGCCCTTTTTCTCCGTTGGCCACCCAGAACAAATCCACATCCGGGTTCTCATCCGAAACAGCGGCATAAATAGCGATAATATCGGAATAATCGGCGTCCACATAGCTGCCAATCTGCTCCGGATTCGCCGGATCCGATACGTCCACCTCATAAATTCCGCCACTGCCGTAAAAAAATCCGCACCAGGCGTGGCCGGAGCCGTCTACTGCGATATCCTGCACATAGTTATCGGGCAACCCATTGTCTATATTATAACTGGCCCACTGCCAGGTCGTCTCATCATCCGGATTCACAACCGTACATTTACTGACTCCCCCCCCATAGGTTCCAAACCAGACAACATCATGGACGCCCGCGCTGGACACAGCGATGGTCAGTACCCGATTACTGCCCAAGGGGGAATTGCTCGTATCATAGTTGGTCCAGGTCCCCGCATCAGAATCATATCGACTGACGCCCCCGCCCACGGTAATGGTAATCCCCTCGGCATTCTCCTGCTGGGTTTCACTGCCCACCCAGATATCATCAAAACGATCCACGGCAATGGCTTCGATCTGATTATAGGGCAACCCGGATACGGTCTCGTCGTAGGTAACCCAGCGGTTTCCGTCAAACCTGCAGACCCCGCCGCCATCCGTGGCAACCCAGACATCTCCGCTGCTGTCAACAGCGATTCCTTCAATTTCATTATGGGCCAATCCAGCAGATGTATCGTAGGTTGTCCAGGTGCCGTCGTACCTGCTGAGGCCGTTTCCCTGGGTGCCGATCCAGATGATATCGGCGGAGCCGCCAGCATCAATTGCTATGGTTTCGATATCATTTCCGGCCAGACCACTGTCGGAACGGGTATAAGTCGCAAAGGTGCTGCCGTCAAAAACACTGACACCATCACCGGCTGTTCCCAGCCATACCCGGCCGTCACTTCCTACAGCAATTGCCTCCACATCATCATTTGCCAGACCATCCGCCGTGGTATAGGATCGCAGCCAGGCCGAACGGGCGATATCGAACAGCTGCACCCCCTCTCCGTTGGTCCCCAGCCAGGCAATGTCCGCAGCCACCGTTATGCTGTCTATATCCCGGGGAACAACGGAAAGATGGTGCCGCCAGGTGGTCCCGTCAAATTCCGCCAGGCCCTGACCGAACTCACGACAGGCCACATAAGCCGCATTCCCGACCACACTCACGTCGCTGGCCATTCCCGGAAGTGAACAGGTGCCCCGCAATACCGGATTGGCCGGATCAGCCACGTCCACCACATGCAGCCCCTTGGCGCCGGCGGCGACATAGGCATAATCACCGGATACATCCACCGAACGCGCATCGGAAATATCGGCCCCGGCGAGACAGCCCGCTTCCCACGGATTTTGCGGATCAGCTACATTGATCACCCGCAAGCCGCCGGATTCGGAGGCGACATAAACATATCCTTCTCCCACCTTCAATCTGGCGGCACTGCCGGCGCCAATCGGACAGGCCCCCGCCAGCCGGGGATTGGCCACTTCTTCAACTTTTATATACCCCAGCGCATCGGTTTCCGGAAGTCCGGGATCAATCACCTTCAGCCCCTGACTCCCGTCAGCCACATAGGCATAATCACCGGATACGGCAACATCCCGTGCTTCGCCGGCGGTGGGCAAAAATCCTTTATAGAGAAGGTCGATCCAGTCAGCGGCAAAACGGGCATAATAAACATAAAATCCCTCTTTGCCGCCGGGATCATCATCAACCACATAGGCGTAACTTTTATCAGTCCCAAAATCCCGGTCCAGCGCAAAGGCATCCACATCCCCCGGACCGGGTGTCAGCTTCCGGCTATCCACCCCGGTCACCTCCCAGGCAGTAGAATTATCCGGACGGTTCTTCACCGCAATTTTCTGAAGTCCGTTGATACGATTGCCCACATAGGCGACGGATTCCCCGTTGTTACTGTCCACCTGCACGCAATAGGCACCGGACATGTCGACGGCATAATATTCAACCAATTCCGCCAAGGATTCCGCCTGGTAATCAACGGCCGTGGTATCCAGCCGGGCCGGATCGGAAGCATCAATTATCACTAACCCCAACTGGTTATCAGCGATATAAACATAATCCCCGCAGACTTCGAGAGAAGTAGCCAGCGTCTCCCCTTCATTATACTGGCAGACCGCCAGCCGTTCGATATTGTCGTTCGAAATATCATTGTTTTCCGGAGGATTAAAAAGCCACAGTCCGTAGCCGCCGACCGCTACATATACGACTCCCTCCGAAACAGTCACATCCAGGGCATAATTCATGGCCCCCCAGGCTTCATGGGCGGGGTTGGCCGGATCATCCACGTTATACACCGCCAGCCCGTTGGAATAATCCGTAATATACGCCTGAAGCCCCTCCGGGCCGTCATACACAAAAATACTCTGCTCCCGTTCCACCAGTCCCGCCAGCCCCAGCGTAAAAGCCTCCGGCGTCCCGCACTCACCCACCAGAGCAGGATTCAGCGCATCGCGAATATCAAGAATCTGAATCCCGGTCCGGTGGCCGTCGGCAGTCAGCGTTTTATAAACGACATAAGCATAATCGCCTTTCACAAAAACATCTTTGGCCCGGGCCCGAATGTCCTCATACGCTCCGGCATGAACAATATAGGTGCTTTGCCATACCGGCACCGTTTCATGGCCCGCGGAAACGTCATAAATCTGCAAGCCGGCATTACTGCAGGCTACATATAACTTCTCCGTGTCGCTGTCATAAAATACGCCGGTAATCCCCTGCGTACCGGCTCTCTCCCCTTCCCCCGGATTCTGATCCAGATGGATTGACACGCGGCCCTGCAGGGTCAGGGTCTCTTTATCATAAACCGCAATCGCCCCCCCTTTTCCATAATAAATATACGCCCTGCCTTGCGCAATGACATTGGCGGAGGAAATCGGCGTCCGGGAAACATAGACGATCTCCGGGTTATTCAGAGGTGCATCTTCTGCCCGCAAACAATTCGGCTGCCCCCATAAAAGACAAACCACCAAGGTCAACACTGCCCAACGAATGTATATCATGATCGACCCCTCAGATACGGATTCCGGTTATCCTGGAAAAATCAGAATGTTTATGACTTATGACCATTTATTACCCGATTCCGGAGACAATGTCAACGGGAAAACGAATTCGCAACCTCTTTGGCCCGCAGATTGTCCGCCGGCGAAAAGGCAGCAATCTGTCAGACGGCCAGGGAGGTTGCGAATTCGTTTGTGAACAACAAGAAAAACATTCATGAAATAAACTGTTGACACGGAATGCAGGGGACGCCTATACTAAACGCTACCGATTGTCTTGTCTCAAAAAAACAAAATTCACTGATGATTGTGGCTGAAAAGATAACATGTATCTATTCTTCTGCTATCGACAAATCCGGGAATCTCATTATCATCGTCGCCAGCGGCAACCTTAATTACGATAATACGCACTACCCGAGTAATTAACAACTACTTACGGAGGCACGGATGGGCTTACAGGATAAACTTGAAACGGGGGGATTTGCCATTCTGGCCGAAATGGAACCGCCCAAAGGCACTGATGTATCCGCCATGGTAGCAGCGGCTACCCGGGTGAAAGGGGCGGTGGACGCCTTTATCGTCCCGGAAATGAGCAACGCCGTCATGCGCATGAGTTCTCTGGGCGGTTGCCTGCTCCTGCAACAACGCGGCATGGAAACCGTTTTACAGGCCAACTGCCGGGATCGCAATCGGCTGGCGTTGCAGGCCGACCTGCTGGCCGCCCGGGCCAGCGGCATCACGACTGTCATGGCGGTTACCGGAGATGATCCCAGCGTCGGAGATCATCATCAGGCCAAACCGGTCTTCGACCTGAAACTTCCCGAACTCCTGGAAACACTGCAAACGCTTGCTTCCGGAAAAGATCTGGCCG
>CAZWCS010000051.1:0-4715 GCA_964632805.1 uncultured Desulfobacterales bacterium | reverse complement strand
GCCGGGGTGGAACTCTCCGGTGGGGCCGATTTTCTGGTCGGCGCTACCATCAACCCCTTTGTCAAAGAGTATCACCTGGAAAAAGAAATCGATGATCTGCGCCACAAAAAAAATCTCGGCGTCCGTTTCCTGGTTACCCCGCCGCTGTTCGATCTGGCTGCCATCGCTCCCTTTTTAAACGCCATCGAGGGAGAGGAAATCCACCTTATACCCACGGTACTGCTGCTCAAATCTGCCGGCATGGCCCGTTATATGGACCGCAATCTGGATCATATCCATATTCCGCGCGCGATCATTCAACGCATTCAAAAAGCCGGCGACAAAACCCGGGAATGTGTCCGGATTGCCAAAGAAATGATCGCCACCTTAAAGCAGGAAAAATTCTGCGGGGTCTGCCTGTCAACCATTGGCTGGGAAAACCGGCTCCCGGAAATCCTCGGCACCACCAGCGGATAAAGACAACGGCTGCCATCTTAAAGCCCCGGTCTAACGCCGGGCTTTCGGAAACCGAAAACTTGCAACCGGATAAATAAAGGGAAGCCCCATGGAAACAAGCAGTCTACACTGTTTAGCGGCCGAAAAAAATAATCCGCCGCCCGTTCCCAGCGGCGCCATCATGGTGGTCGGTGGCGGCATTACCGGCATGCAGTCCGCCCTCGACCTGGCCGATGCCGGTTTTTTTGTTTATCTGGTGGAATCTTCACCGGCGATCGGGGGAGGTATGGCCCAGCTGGACAAGACCTTCCCCACCAATGACTGTGCCATGTGAATTATTTCACCGAAACTGGTCGAGGTCGGCCGGCATTTGAACATAGAAATTCTGACCCTTTCGGAAATTACCGCCATTGACGGGGAGGAAGGCGATTTTACCGTCAGCATAAAACAAGCGCCACGGTATGTGGAGGTGGACTTGTGTATTGCCTGCGGTACCTGCGCCGAAAAATGTCCCCGCCAAGTCCCGGACGAATACGAAGAAGGACTGGGGGTGCGCAAAGCGATCTATGTGCCCTATCCCCAGGCCGTTCCCCTGAAGTATACCATTGATGCCGGCAACTGCATCTATTTTGAAAAAGGCAAATGCCGGGCCTGCGAAAAATTCTGCCCCACCGGGGCCATCCGGTTTGACCAGACCGAAAAGGAGTTGACCCTGCAAGCGGGTTCCGTGATTATCACCACCGGCTTTGCTCCCTTTGATCCCTCCGGCCTGGACAACTATCCCTACGCCAGCTGCGCCAATATTATCACCAGCCTGGAATTTGAACGCCTGCTGTCGGCTGGTGGACCGACCAAAGGCGCCCTGCAGCGGTTTTCCGACGGGCAGCCCCCCGCCGGGATCGCCTGGCTGCAATGTGTGGGGTCCCGGGATATCAACAAATGTGATAATCCTTACTGCTCTTCCGTCTGTTGCATGTATGCTTTGAAAGAGGCCATGCTCGCCGGGGAACATGGGGAGGCGGAACTGGAAACCGCCATCTTTTTTACGGACATGCGTACCTGCGGCAAAGAGTTTGAAAAATACTACGAGCGGGCGAAAAGTGACGGCGTCCGCTTTGTCCGTTCCCGTATTCATACCATTACCGAAGAAGCGGACGGTTCCCTGCGGTTTCGTTATACCACCGAAAACGGAACCCCCGTAGAAGAAACATTCGATCTGGTGGTTCTGTCGGTCGGCATGGAAGCCTCTCCCGCTACCCGCCGGTTGGCAAAAAAACTGGGGGTCCGGGAAACCGATGAAGGGTTGCTGGTTTCGGTGTTTGATCCGATTCTGGAAACCCGGCTGGAGATCGAAGCCGACCTGCTCAACCTGGCTACCGCCATTGAACCGGCGGACCCTGCCGATATCGCCCGTCTGTTCAAACTCTCCACCACCGCGGAAAATATTTCCGCCCTCTGCAAGGGATGCGGTATCTGTGCTGCGGCCTGCCCCCGGAAAGCCATTGACATGAAGCATTTCCGGGATACCCAGATCGAAGCGGCGCTGGCGGCGGGCATGGAGTAATAACATGAAAAGAACCTCGCCAACAGGGCATAAACCATAATAACAGTTACGAGGCAAGCATGAACGAATCCTTTCAACCGAAAATTCTGGGGTTTCTCTGCAACTGGTGCGCCTACGCCGGGGCCGATCTGGCCGGTGTCTCCCGGTTTCAGTATCCCTCCGCCCTGCGACCGGTCCGGGTCATGTGTTCCGGCCGGGTGGACCCCCTGTTTATCGTCAAGGCTTTTGAAAAAGGGTACGACGGCGTCCTCACAGCGGGATGACATCCCGGTGAATGTCATTACCAGGATGGTAATCTTTATGCGGAAAAACGGATCAGAACCCTGTCCATGCTTTTTGACCGGGCCAATCTGAACAGCAGCCGGCTGTGGCTGCGCTGGGTAAGCTCGGCCGAAGGAAAACGTTTTGCCGATTATGTCAATGAGGTTACCGAGACCGTTCTGGACCTGGGGCCTTTTGAGGCGGACCGGCACCGTTTATCCCTGGCCGCAGTCCGGCAAACCCTGGCCACCCCGCGGATCCGCTGGCTGACCGGTATGGAACAGGAACTGGTGGAGCATGAAACGGTTTACGGCCAGGCCATCGACCCGGAAAAATATCAGGCGGTGTTGCGCGAATCGGTTCAACAGGAATTTGAAAAAGCCCTGGTGCGGGAAAGCCTGACGGAAAAGGAAGGTCAGTCGGTCCGGCAACTGGCTGCCAGGACGGGGCTGGCGCTGGAAACGGTGTCAAGCGCAATTGTTGATTTGGAAAATGACGGAAAGGCCGCGCTGGAAAGCTATGACGGACAACACCCGAAATTCATCCGGCCGGCGGCCTGACCGGACCATTTCGGCGAGCGGCTCATCAACCCTAAGCAGGAACGAAACGGCTATGCAAAAAACAGACGAGAAAAAAGGCAGCGTCATTGTTATTGGAGCGGGGATTGCCGGCATGCAGTCCGCTCTGGATCTTGCCAATTCGGGGTTTTATGTCCACCTGGTGGATCGCTCCCCTACGGTGGGGGGCCTGATGGCCCAACTGGATAAGACCTTTCCGACCAACGACTGTACCATGTGAATTATTTCACCCAAACTGGTCGAGGTCGGCCGGCATCTGAACATCAACATTATCACCAATACCGAAGTGAAATCCATCACGGGGGAACCCGGAAATTTTCAGGTTCGCCTGAGTAACCGCCCGCGGTTTATCGATCCCGCCAAATGTACGGGCTGCGGCGAGTGCAGCCGGGCCTGTCCGGTCTCCGCCCCGGATGAATTCAACTGTCGTCTTTCCCGCCGGGCGGCCGTGTACATCAAATACGCTCAGTCGGTTCCGCTGGCCTACGCCATCGATCCGGAATTGTGTCTGGGCTGCGGCTTGTGCGAGAAGGTGTGTATTGCCGAAGCCATCCAGTACAGCGACCGGGTCAACATCACCGACCTTGAAGCCGGAGCCGTTATTCTGGCCGTAGGCAGCAGCCCCTTTGACCCCTCCCGCCTGGATTTTTACGCCTATAACCAGTCCCCCAATATCCTCACCAGTCTTGAGTTCGAACGGATATTAAGCGCTACCGGTCCGTATCAGGGGCACCTCCAGCGGCCGCTGGACCTGAAAGTGCCCCGGAAAATCGCCTGGCTTCAGTGTGTGGGCTCCCGCGACCGGAACCGCTGCGACAACGGCTACTGCTCCTCGATCTGCTGCATGTATGCCGTTAAAGACGCCATGATCGCCAAAGAACACGCCGAGAAGGAACTGGACTGCGCCATTTTCAACATGGATATGCGGACCTTCGGCAAGGACTATGAGGCGTATTATAACCGCGCCCGCGAACAGGGGATCCGCTTCGAAAAAGCCCGGGTGCATACGGTTCTCCCTCTGCCCGACAGCGGCGATCTGCGTCTGCGCTATTCCAGCGAAGCCGGTGAACTCTGCGAAGAAGAATTTGATATCGTGGTACTCTCGGTGGGACTGCAACCCGCAGAAACCACCGTCGACATGGCCCGGCGCCTGGGCATTGATCTCAACCACTACAACTTCGCTCACACCGGTCCCTTTGCGCCGGTGGAAACTTCCCGTCCGGGCCTCTATGTCTGCGGCACCTTTCAAGGTCCCAAGGACATACCGGACTCCGTAACCCAGGCCAGCGCCGCCGCCTGTCGCGCGGCCATGGACCTGGCCCCGGCCCGCCATCAATGCACCCGTACGGAATCAACGCCGGAAGAAATGGATGTGGCCAGGCAAGACCCCCGGATCGGCGTTTTTGTCTGTAAATGCGGCATCAACATTGCCGGCGTGGTGGATGTGCCGGAAGTCGTCGATCATGCCCGCCGGCTTCCCCATGTCGTCTATTGTGACAGCAATCTTTTTACCTGCAGCCAGGATGTCCAGGACAAGATGAAAGAGATTATCATTGACAACCAGTTAAACCGGGTCGTCGTAGCTTCCTGTTCCCCGAAAACCCACGAGCCCATTTTTATGGAAACGCTGGAGGCCTGCGGCCTGAACAAATACCTCTTTGAAATGGCCAACATCCGCAATCAGGACTCCTGGAGCCACGCCAACAGTCCGGAACAGGCTACCCGCAAAGCCCTCGACCTGGTCCGCATGGCCGTCGCCCGGGCCGCCCGGTTGTATCCCCTGCATGATAAACAGATTCCGGTCACCCCCAGCGGTCTGGTGGTCGGGGGCGGCCTGGCCGGAAGCGAATGCGCCCTGGCCCTGGCCCGCGCCGGCA
>CAZWCS010000050.1:1280-27701 GCA_964632805.1 uncultured Desulfobacterales bacterium | reverse complement strand
CACGGCGGTGCGACGATAAACCCGGCCGCCGCGTTTTTCCAGGATGTTCACATAGGCTTCCGGAACCGCCCCGGTGCCGCCTTTGGGATAGCCGCTGGCTTTGTTCTGCATGAACTGCCGGTTGCAGAACACCCATTCGCCCACCGGAGTGTCCTCATCGGGGATGACAAAGAGAATACCGCTCAGCAGGCCGAAGATGGCCCGGGCCCGGTCGCTGGTGATATATTTTTCCAACTGGGTCTTCATGTCAATGGTGTTGTAGCTCTGCATCTGGTCGTCGCCGATGCCGTTGGTTTCAGCGTAGTACTGCATGATCCGGTTCAGATCCTCCGGAGAAAATCCCAGTTTGTGAATATCCCGGGGAAATTTGACCCGTTCGCCCTTGAAGTTGATGACCGGGCTGGGCTTGCGGGCATAACACCAGGTGACCGCCTCGGGTTCGCCGACAATGTTCAGGATTTCCCCCAGGGTACCCTTGTCGCAGTTGGCCACCAGATGGCAGCCGATATCCAGCCGGAAACCGTCCTTGGTGTAGCTGGAAAAGCGGCCGCCGATAAGATGATTTTTTTCGAACAGGGAGACGTCAAATTCGCCGGAATGCTGCAGAAGAGCGGCCACACCGCTGCCGCCGATTCCGCTGCCGATGACGATCACGCGTTTTTTTGCCATAGCTGCTCCTTAAATTTTTATATGCCGGGTAGACTGATCTCATGCCGCGTACCGGCACTGCCGGGGTTAAAATTTTACAACAGGTAAATTTTTTCTGTCAACCTTTTTCCATTGCCGGCAGGTTTTTCAGGGCCGGCAGCTTGGATTGACTGCGGTGTATTTCAGGTTACAGCAGTGGTGGCGGCTTTGTATTCCGCCACCCTGCGAGCGATAATATCAGGCAGATCCGGCCGGTCCAGGTTGTCTTCGATAAGTCGTTCAAAAGCACTGCCGATGACCACTCCGTCGGCGACTTGCGCCACCCGGCTTACATCTTCCGCCGTGGAAATGCCGAAACCGACACACAGGGGCAGCGGCGTTATGTTCCGAACCTGGCCACAGAAGTCACTGATATAAGTGGTATCCAGGCCGGCGCTGCCGGTAACCCCGGTCATGGAGACCAAATAGAGAAAGCCCGCGGCATCGGCGGCAATTTTGACCATACGCGCCGGGGGCGTAGTGGGTGCCAGCAGCCGGATCAGAGAAAATTGTTCCGCGTCCCAGCCGGCAGTAAGCTCCTCGGATTCTTCCGGCGGCAGGTCCACAATCAGAACGCCATCCGCTCCGGCGCTGGTAGCCTTCTGGTAGAAGCGGCTGCCGCCCAGGGCGTGGATGGGATTATAGTAGGAAAAGAGGATAAGGGGAATCTCAGTTTCCTGCCGCAATTCGGCGCTCATTTCCAGAACGGTTTCCAGATGAATGTCGTTCTGCAAAGCCCGCTGGGAGGAGCGCTGAATGACCGGCCCGTCCGCCGTGGGATCGGAAAAAGGCACCCCGATTTCCAGGATATCTACACCGGACTGGCACATGCGGCGGAGAATATTCCGGGATTGGTCAAGGCTCGGGTCCCCGGCCGTGACAAAGCCCACCAGCGCTTTTTCCCGGTTTCGGGCCAGAGATTGGAAGGTTTGCTGGATGCGGTTCATTTAGGCCTCCTTTGCCAGTTCGGAAAAAATGATTCCCAGATCTTTATCTCCCCGTCCGGAGAGATTGATCAGGATAATGTCTTCTCTGTCACGTTGCGGGGCTTCCCGGACAGCGCCGGCCACGGCATGGGCGCTTTCCAGGGCCGGAATAATTCCTTCCAGCCGGCAGAGCATTCGAAATGCCTCCAGTGCCTCCCGGTCGTCGGCGGCGATGTAGCGAACCCGCCCGAGATCCTTGAGCAGGGCGTGTTCCGGGCCCACCCCGGGATAGTCCAGCCCGGCGGAAATAGAGTGAACCGGCGAAATCTGGCCGAATTCGTCCTGCAGAATATAGGACTTGGAGCCATGCAGGACGCCCAGAGTGCCGCAGCAGAGTGTAGCCGCATGTTCCCGGGTGTCCAGACCCCGTCCGCCGGCCTCCACCCCGAGCATTTCCACCGGTTCGTCAATAAAGGGGTAAAACAGCCCTATGGCATTGCTGCCGCCACCCACACAGCCAATCAAGAGGTCGGGACTGCGGCCGGCCGCCTGCTGAATCTGTTCCCTGGCCTCTTCACCGATAACGGTTTGGAAATCCCGGACCATGGCGGGATAGGGGTGGGGGCCGGCGATGGAGCCGATAATATAGAAGGTATCCCGTACAGTGGCCACCCAGTGACGAAGCGCTTCGTTCATAGCGTCTTTCAGGGTGCCGGAGCCGGAATCCACCGGCGAAACGGTGGCCCCGAGCAATTCCATGCGTCGGACATTGGGGGCTTGCCGTTCAATGTCCTCCACCCCCATGAATACCCGGCATTCCATGCCCATCAGGGCGGCCGCGGTGGCTGTGGCAACGCCGTGCTGGCCGGCCCCGGTTTCTGCGATTACTTTCTTTTTGCCCATCCATTTGGCCAGCAGCGCCTGGCCGATGGTGTTATTGATTTTGTGCGCCCCGGTATGGGCCAGGTCTTCCCGTTTCAGATAGATCCGGGCGCCGCCCAGATGTTCGGTCAGGCGGCCGGCGTAAAACAGGGGCGTGGGGCGGCCCACATAGGTCTGTAAAAGAAGATGCAGTGCTTCCTGAAAATCCGGGTCCGGCATGATGGACCGGCGCTTTTCATCCAGCTCCAGAATCGCCGGCATCAGGGTTTCGGCGATATACCGGCCACCGTATTGGGCGAAATGGCCGGAAGCGTCCGGATAAGCGTTTGTCAGAGGTTGAGGGTGCGGGTTGTGAGTAGACATTAAAAAATCCTCCTGAAAGGTTTTGAATCGGCTGTGGTCTCGACCGCAGCGTTTACGCTGCGGATGAAGGCGCGCACTTTTTCCATGTCTTTTATACCGGGCGATTTTTCCACCCCGGAACTGACATCAACGGCATCCGGCCGGGCCGCCTGGATGGCTTCAGTCACGTTATCCGGGGTTAAGCCCCCCGCCAGAATAAGCGGCTGGCGCAGTGCCAGGGGGGCGGCCTCGGTCCAGTTCCAGGTCCGGGCGTTACCGCCGGGAAGTTTCCCCCGGCCGCATTCCACCAGGCAGACGGTGGCGTAATATCGGGAAGCCTCACTGAACAGGGGCGGTTTTTCGGCAAACAGGGTTTTAATCACCATGATTCCGCGGCGTCTCAGGTCGGTTACCATCTCCGGGGATTCCGTACCGTGCAGCTGGGCAAACTCCAGCCCGCAGTCTTCCATGGTCTGAATAATTTCGCCCGGGGGGGTATTGACGAATACCCCCACCGTTCGTGCCGTACCGGCCACAGCCGCACAGATATTCGCAGCCAGAGACGTACTGACATGACGCGGGCTGGGAGGATAAAAGACGCATCCCACGGCATCCGCGCCGTGTTTTACACAGGCAGCGGCCATTTCCGGGGTGGTCAAGCCGCAGATTTTCACCTGGGGCCGGTTGTGTTTTTTTTCCTGATTCATGGTTCTTCCTCCGCAGACAGCAATTGCTGCAGAAATTTTACGGTATCGCCGGCACGTACCAGACTTTCACCGATCAAAAAATTGTAAATTCCCGCCTGGCGGGTGTTTCGGATGTCGGTCGCGGTTTTGATGCCGCTGGCTGCAACCGGTGTCTGATCGGGGGAAAATTGGGAAACCATCCGGATAGCTACGGACGGGTCGGTACGGAAGGTCGTCAGATCGCGGTTATTGATGCCAATGAGCTCGGCCCCGGCCTGGCCCGCGATATCCAGGTCGGCTTCGTCGTGAATTTCCACCAGAGCTTCCAGATCCAGTTCCCGGCAAAGCTGAAGATAATCGGTGAGCTGAGCCGGCGCCAGGATTCTTGCGATCAGCAGGACCGCATCCGCCCCCAGGGTTGCCGACTCATACAATTGATAGGCATCCACCAGAAAATCTTTACGCAGCACCGGGAGCACCGTATTTTGCCGTGCCTGCCGCAAATCCTCGGGCGAACCCCGAAAATAAGTGCGGTCCGTGAGTACGGAGAGGGCGGCGGCCCTCCCTTGTTCATATTGCCGGGCGCAGACAGCAACATCCAGATCCTCTCGAATGATCCCTTTGGACGGAGAGGCCCGTTTGATTTCGGCAATAATCGCGGTGGTTGCAGACTGGTGGGCCCGGCGCAGGCCTTCCCCAAAAAGACGCCGGTCCCGGCGTTTTTCCGCCTCTTGCCGCAGCTTTGCCTCCGGCTGTTCTTGTTTGGCTGCCGCGACTTCTTCGGTTTTGGTGGCCACGATCCGTTGTAAGATGGTTTCCGTCATGGTCTTTTTCCTGTTGGATTCAGCCATTGGCATGGGTAAAGTCGACCAGCTCCTGCAGTTTTCTGGCGGCCTGACCGCCGGCGATAATATCGTTGGCCAGAGTAATGCCGTCGGACAGGTCCGCGGCTTTTTGGGCGGCAACCAAGCCTGCTCCCGCGTTAATGGCTACGACATTTTTTTTGGCACCGGTCTCTTTCCCTTCCAGAATGGACCTGGTGATTTCGGCGTTTTCCGCTGGGCTGCCGCCGGTCAGCTCTTCCGGCCGGGCGCGTTCGTCGAAGAATTGTTCCGGAGAGATATCATAGGTGGTCACCTGGCCGTCTTTTAGTTCTGAAATCCGGGTGGGGGCGCAGACCGAGATTTCGTCCAGTCCGTCGTGTCCGTGAACCACAAAGGCCCGTTTGGCCCCCAGCAGATTAAGGGCCCCGGCAAACATTTCCGTCAGTTCCGGCGCATACACCCCCAGAATCTGACAGTTGGCCGCAGCTGGATTGGTCAGCGGACCCAGCATGTTGAAGATACTGCGCACGCCCAGTTCCTTGCGCGGACCGGCGGCGTATTTCATGGCGCCGTGGAAGAGAGGTGCAAACAGGAAGCCGATGTTGATTTCATTGACGGCCTCTTCGGCCACTTCCGGTTCCGTATCCAGTTTAACGCCCAGAACCTCCAGCACATCAGCGCTCCCGCATTGGCTGGAAATGGAGCGGTTGCCGTGTTTGGCCACAGTGATGCCCGCCCCGGCCACTACAAAAGCAGCGGTGGTGGAGATATTAAAGGTTTTGGCGCCGTCGCCGCCGGTGCCGCAGGTGTCCACCACAATAGGGGCGGTCGCCTGTACCCGAACGGCATGTCTGCGCATGGCTTCGGCGGCCCCGGCCAGTTCTTCCAGCGTCTCTCCCTTGGTGGCCAGCGCGGCCATGAAGGCGCCGATCCGGATATCGCTCAATTGGCCGGAAAATATGGCCGACAGGGTGTCGGACATTTCCCTCTGGGACAAATCCCCGCGGTTGATAATTTTTGCCAGTGTTGGTGTGAACATGGACCCCTCCTTGATTAATGATTATACGAATTCCGGTTCAGAAAGTTTTTCAGAATGCGTTTTCCTTTTGGCGTCATAATGGATTCCGGATGGAATTGGATACCTTCCGTAGGATGTTCCTTATGCCGGAGCCCCATGATTTCATTGTCTTCACTTTCGGCGCTGATTTCCAGACAATCCGGCAGACCGGAGCGGTCCACCGCCAGCGAGTGATAGCGCATGGCCTCGAAGGGTGAAGGAATTTTTTCGAAAATGGTCTTGCCGTCGGTGGTGATGGCCGAGGTTTTGCCGTGCATAATGGTCCGGGCGGAAACAACGGCCCCGCCGAAAGCTTCCGCAATGGACTGGTGCCCCAGACAAACCCCCAGGATAGGAATTTTACCGGATAACTTCCGCACCAGATCCAGGCAGATGCCGGCTCCGGAGGGTCGGCCCGGTCCCGGGGAAAGGATCAGATGACTGGGCCCCAGGCTTTGGATCTCCGTTGCGGTCCGGGTGTCGTTGCGAAAGACCCCGACTTCCGCCGAGAGCATGCGCAGGTACTGCACCAGGTTGTAGGTGAAGGAATCGTAGTTGTCGATGACGATAATCATGGTTTTTCCCTTTGCTGGTAGGATGCGTGTTGCGTCCCGGCCAGTTGCAGAGCCTTCTGAATGGCCAGGGCCTTGTTGACGGTTTCCACCCGCTCCGATTCCGGGTCGGAATCCGCCACAATACCGGCACCCGCGCGAACGGTCAACTGGTTGTTTTCGATGCAGGCGGTGCGGATGGTAATGGCCAGATCGAGATTGCCGTTGTTGAAGGAAATATAACCCACCGCCCCTCCGTAAGGGCCCCGGGGGTCGCTTTCCAGTTCGTGAATGATCTCCATAGCACGGATTTTCGGTGCTCCGGAAAGGGTTCCGGCCGGAAAGGTCGCCGCCAGAAGGTCCCAGGCATCCAGCTCCTGGCGCAGATCACAGGTGATGTTGGAGGTCAGGTGCATGACATGGGAATACCGTTCCACAAACATCAGGTCCGTTACCTGCACCGTTCCGGTGACCGCTACCCGGCCCAGGTCGTTCCGTCCGAGGTCCACCAGCATCAGGTGTTCGGCCCGCTCTTTTTCATCCTGCAGCATTTCATCGGCCAGGGCCCGGTCTTCCTGTTCCGTGGCCCCCCGGGGGCGGGTGCCGGCGATGGGCCGTACGGTGGCCACTCCGTTTTCCAGGCGCACCATGGTTTCCGGGGAAGAACCGACCAGGGTGGTCTGGCCGAGATGCAGAAAATAGAGATAGGGCGAGGGATTGATGTAACGCTGGGCCCGGTAGAGCGTCCAGGGATCAGGAGCCGGGTGGCAGGAAAAAGACTGGGAAATGACCGCCTGGATAATTTCGCCCTGCTGAATATATTCTTTTACCCGATTCACATTCTCGTAGTATTTCTGTTCCGGCTGCCGGGCCAGGAGATGGCAGGGGGCCGGCGTCCCCTCCCGTTCAGCCGCGGGCAGTCTTTCGTCAACAATGGTCAACAGACGGTTTATTCGCTCACGGGCCTGCGCAAAGATTGCATCCAGCTGTTCCTCCGTGGTCAACCCCTCGGTAAACAGGATGACCACCGCAAACAAAGAGTGGCGAATGTTGTCAAAAATCAGCAGTTCGTCGCAGATGACGAAGTCGGCCAAAGGTTTGTCCGGTGGAAGCGCATGATCGATTTTTTCAAAAAACGAAACCGCTTCGTAGGTGATATAGCCCACCAGTCCGCCCCAAAACCGGGGCAGTTCCGGGATCTGCGCCGGAGTATAGGCCGCCATAAGGCGACGCAGGATCGGCAGAGGGTCGCTGTCATGCGGCAGTGTCTGCGTGGAACCGTTTTCTTCAATGGTTACGGAGTTCTGAAAGACACGCACCCGGGAGCGGGCGGAGGTGCCCAGAAAACTGTAGCGGCCCCAGCGTTCTCCGCCTTCCGCACTTTCCAGAAGAAAAACCGGTTCTCCCTGTTTATACATTTTTTTCAGCAGGGAAACCGGGGTTTCGGTGTCGGCCAGAATCTCGGCGCAGACCGGGATGACATTGGCCTCCCGGGCCAGCCGGCGGAACTGCGCTTTGTCCGGAAAGCGATTTAAAATCATTGTTTCTCCCTTATTGATTCGGTACAAAAAAAAGGCGACCGCAGACAATTTTTTCATCCGCGGCCGCCTTTTTTGAAAACAAAAAAACCGCGGACATTTTTCGGTTTGCCCACGGTTGGTGTTGATTAATTATTTGTCATGCAGTCAACAGCCGTCAGCAGACCGAAAACACCAGGCCTGCCACCACCACCAGCTGCGGTTGGAAAGATTTTCCCGATTGTTGTGTTGTTTGTTCATTGATAACGTACCAGTATTAATTTTGGCTCAGTGTAGGGCGGGAAAAAGCCAATGTCAAGAAATTTTATCGGGGGGGTGTTCTTTTCTTTGCGCGGCCAAAGAAAAGAACCAAACGCAGGGGTCGCTCTGTGGATTGGCCTTCGGCTTCCCTCCTGCGGCCCGTTTTTTCGGCGCGGGCAGAAACGCACCCGCCTGCGGCGGCCTCAAACAGTCTGCCCGCTTTTTCCGGAAAAACAGGCCGCACTCGGCTGCGCCGCAACGGGAAAGACATCAGCGTTGAAATATTTTATGTCGGGTGTTCTTTCTGCTGCCGGTACCACTGCCAGGTGTGGCGCATTCCTTCCGTGAAGGAGGTATAGCAGAATCCGGTATCGCGGATCAGTTTTTCTGAAGAAACAATAATGTGGCTGTCCAGGGGAAAGGGCAGGGGCAGCCGGCGGTCATTGATGGCGGAAATTTTCATGGTCATGACCGGCAGTTTTTCGCCGGTGATTTCCTCCAGCACCTCGATATAGCGGGGATAGGAGATCAACTCCGGGGCGGCGAGATTGTAGTCGCTGTCGCGGGTGGTCTCGTTTTCCAGGCAGGTTTGAATGACGGCTGCCATGTCCCGGGCCGACACAAACTGGAACAGCGCCAGTTCCGTGTCCGGAATGACAATTGTTTCTTCGTTTATGATCAGGTTGAAGAAGTAGCCTTCCCGGGGCGCGTAGTTTTCTGGCCCGTAAATAATGGCCGGCCGGAGAATGGTCCAGGACCAGCCCTTTTCCGGCCCGGCGCGCAGGAGAGCCTGTTCCGTCAAGTGTTTTTGATAGCCGTAATCCGCGGCCGGGCCCAGCTCCGGAACCGGCGCGGTAAGGGGCGGACTGCTTTCCGTCAGCGGCAGCATCCGGGTGGGGGCGAACACACTGACGGTGCTGATAAAGATATAGCGGGCATGGTTGCCGGGCGGAAGAACGTCCAGCAGGCCGGTTATTTCTTCGGCGGTGTAACCGCAGAAATCGATGACAGCGGCCCAGGAAAGAGCGGGCAGCACCTGTCGCAGGGCTTCGGGATCGGTGCGGTTGGCCACCAGTTCCGTTACCCCCGGCAGATGCAGAGGGCGATTGCCGCGGTTGACCACATACAGCTCGTAGTCCGGATTTTCGGCCAGGTGCGTTACCAGAGTTTTTCCGGCAAAATAACTGCCGCCGATGATCAACAGGGGCCAAGGCATAAAATTCCTCCGTAAATAACCGTTTATCCGATCCAGACGTTGCGCTGCCGCAGGCCTGGATCTGCGATTTTCTGCTGTACCGCCGGGCCGTGATCGGCCAGAAAATCGCTGGAACAATCACTCAGTCCCCGGGCGGTAAGTTCTTTGATCAGCAGATTGCAGATGCCTTCAATAATGGTCTGCCGCTGCCGCGCTCCGGCGGTTTGCAGCAGGTTGGTGAGGTGCCGGCCAATGGTCTTTCCCGGCTCCGGCAGCTCTTCCGCCGCCCGGCTGACCCATTTGTAAAAGGGAGCGTAACGGCGGCCTAAAAGGAAGACCAGGGAATAGACATCCGCGCAGAATTTGGTTTCGGCATAGCGGGCGCCGTACAGATCGCCCCGTTTCATGCAGCGCCCGAAATTGTACTGGCCGCTCTGGGCGATGGTCATGCAGCGGGCGGCGATTTTTTTCAACCGCACATCCTCCGGGTAAAAGTTTTGCAGTGCCCGCCGCCGCCGGCTGAATTCCCCCAGGGGATCGGTGAAGACCGCTCCATTGGTACAGGCGGCCAGGGCGTTTTCCGGCAGAAACAGCCAGTCTTCCGGATCGGCGGGGGGCTCCGGCCGGCCCAGGAACTGCTCATAGAAATCGCCGATCTCCCGGACACCGGTGCGGCCCTCTCCCCATTGGCTGGTGCGCCGGGGGCCGTATTCCTGAAATACAGCCGGCATTTCGTCGTAGGCCTGCTGCAGCTCCCGGCCGAAGGCCCGGTAATCCGCGGGAGTCAGCCAGAAGTAAAATCCCGGCCCCCAGTCATGGTCCCGGGATTGTTCGTCGTCGTAGCCGTAGCATTCCGAACCGTCCCCTACCAGTCCGGCGGCAATTCGGTCGTGATACGGGGCAAACCGTTCTTCCAGCAATGGCCGGCCATGGGTCGCAAAATAGTGTTTGGCCAGTTCCAGTCCCTGCATGGGGCCTCCGGAGTTGGTCATAATCATAATCAAAAAATTTTATGAAATATTCGGGTCAGTATAACCGATAGACGGCACCGACACAATCCGGGCAGCATATCCGCGCCGGAGAATCGGAGTTGCTCCAGGGAGGGTGTTCTCCGGCAGCCCGCAGCAGCAGATAGGGGTAAACCGCTTGAAAAGCGGCCGGGCAGAGATATTGGCGATTTTTGAGATTGACCCAGTATTTTTTTCCCGGCGTAAGTATACAGCCGGCGGCATTATTGGCTGCAACGTGGATGGTAAGGATATAGTTCAGCCGGTCAACGGGATGGCCCAGCCGCCGCAGAATGTTTTCGGCCAGATCCGCCGGCAGGCGGGCCAGCCGGTTTGCGGGCCGGCTGGTTTTGTGCAGGGTTAAGGCAACAGCGCCGGTTCCTCCGGGATGGTCCACGGTAACCGCGGGGTTGACAGTGGCGCCGTACATCAGTGCGAATACCCGGGGATAGATCGCCCAGAACACATGGGGGCAGAAATCTTCCGGCAGCAGTTCGCGGAACCTCCGGCGATCTCTTCTGGAATGATATCGGCAGGGGAAAATGGTTTTCGCCACCGTTAAACGGGCATTGTCGTTTTGATTATATCGGAAGATCGCTTCCGCCATGGAGATTTTTCCCAGGGCCTGCAGCAGGGCTTCCGGAAACCGGGCATAGAATGGTTCCGCCTGCCGGATATGGGTGCCGTCCAGAAGAAATTGCTGCTCCGCCTGATGAGCGAACGGGCAGGCCTCTTCGCCGTGCAGAAAGCGCACCATCAGGGTTCCCCCTTCCCACGGCCCGAGCCCGGCGACTACCAGGGAATGGGGATTGGGGCAACGGACCAGCACTTCATTGGGGTAGCGGCGATTGACGTTTTTGCGGGTAAAGTCAAGCGGGTTAGCGGCCTTTCGATGGCCGGGAAAAGACGTGCAGGTCACCCAGCCAAACCAGCCTCTCCGGCCCAGGGTAATGATATAGGGCGTCAGGCTGTAAAACAGCAGGGGACAGATACCGGCGGGCAACAGCGGGTCCAGGTGCCGGAAGAGTCTGGAAGCGGTTGTCGAGGATAAACAGGCGGTCATATCAGATTTAAAAATGTCACAAAACCGGCGGTTTGAAAATGGTTTTTTTTTTGATTTTCATTGTTTGCAGCTGAAAAAAAATCTTGACACCCGATCATAGTTTGCATACAAATATCTTGTATGCAAGATAACGAGATAAAAGACAATGATATGTTGAACAATCCGGATGATCCCCGGAGCTGCGTTTGCTTTCTGCTGTCCCGGGCCGCCCAGTCCGCCCAGAAACATCTGCGCCACCTGCTGGAACCCTATGGCATTACTCCGGCCCAGTATCTGATTATTGAGTGTCTGTGGGTGGTCGACGGCCTGTCGCCCAAACTGCTGGGCGAACTGCTGCGGTTTGATTCCGCCACCCTGACCGGATTGATTGACCGGCTGGAACGGGCCGGTTTTGTGGTACGGGAGCGCAATCCGGACGACCGTCGGGCCATCCGTGTCTGTCTGACGAAAAAAGGCGCCGCCCAGAAAGAAGAGCTGCGGGCCCTGCGCCTGCGGGCCAATGAAGAGATATTGCAGGGATTCCCCGCCAGGCAGCGGGTTCTGCTGAAAAATACCCTGGCGGAATTGATTTCCGCCGACGATCCCATGATTTCCGCTGCCATTGAGAAACCATAAGGAAACATGAAGTTCAGGGCCGCATCAAAAAATGCAGATTATCAGTGCCAATTTCTTAAGGAGGCTGTTATGTACGACCATTTGTTTTCTCCCCTGACCATCAACAAGACGGAAATCAAAAACCGCATCGCCTATCCTTCCCTGGGCACCCTCTTTTCGTATGAGGGCAAACCCAATGACAAGCATATCAATTTTTTCCGGGAAAAAGCCCGGGGTGGTGCCGGGCTGGTGACGGTCGGGCCGGTGGGCTTTGACGAGCTGGGGTCCGGTCTGCTGACGCTTCTGCTGCGGACCGATGACGACATTCCCGGTATGCGCAGGTTGTCGGCCGCCATCCAGGAAGAGGGCGCCCGGGCCTGGGTACAGCTCTATCATGCCGGGGCCTATTCCAATCCCTTGCTGATTAACGGCAAAACCCCCATGGCGCCGTCGGCGGTGTATTCCAAATTTTCCAAAACCACCCCTTTCGAGATGACCACAGAGGATGTCAAGCAGGTGCAGGAGGATTTTGCCGCAGGAGCCCTGCGGGTCAAGGAGGCCGGGTACGACGGGGTGGAAATCATTGGTTCCGCCGGATATCTGATCCCGCAGTTTCTGTCGCCGCTGACCAATCAGCGGACCGATGAATACGGCGGCAGTTTTGAAAACCGCACCCGCTTTCCCCGGGAAGTCATCGAACTGATTCGCCGGCGGGTGGGGCCGGATTTCCCGGTCACCATCCGCATGGCCGGCAATGATTTTGTTCCCGGCAGCAACACCGACGAAGAAATGCCCGCCATTGCCCGCATTTATGAGGCCGCCGGGATTGATGCCATTAATGTCACCGGTGGCTGGCATGAGACCCGGGTGCCCCAGATGACGCCGCATGTGCCGCGGGCCGGATATGCCTACCTGGCCGGAAACATTAAGGAAGCGGTCTCCGTGCCGATTTTCGCCTCCAACCGGATCATGTATCCCGATATTGCCGAGCAACTGATCCGGGACGGGCTGGCGGATATGATTAATCTGGGGCGGGAGTTGATTACCGATCCCTACTGGCCGACCAAGGCCCGGGAGGGCCGGGCGAATGAGATCCGGCCCTGTGTGGCCTGCCTGCAGGGATGTATGGACAGTATTATGAGCGGCAAGCCCCTGTTTTGTGTATGCAATCCCCGGGCCGGTTTTGAAGGGGAGCGGGTGCTGGAAACGACCCCGACGCCGAAGAAGGTCATGGTGGTCGGCGCCGGTCTGGCGGGGCTGGAAGCGGCGGTGACGGCCGCCGCCATCGGTCATACGGTGGAACTTTACGATAAGGCACCGGTTATCGGGGGGCAGACCAACATTGCCGCGATGCCGCCGGGAAAACAGGAGCAGCGGGAACTGTTGCGATATTACCGGGTGATGCTGAAAAAACACGGCCTTACCCCGAAACTGTCTACGGAGGTGGATCCGGCGTTGATCAAGGAGCGTCAGCCGGATTATCTGATTATTGCCGAAGGTGCCAAACCTCTTGTTCCGCCCATCAAGGGCGTGGATGATCCCGCCGTCCGGGACGCCTGGGATGTCTTGCGGGACAACCCTCGTCTGGGAAAACGGGTGGCGGTCATCGGCGGCGGCGCGGTGGGACTGGAAACTGCCCTGTTTATCGCCTCCAAGGGAACCATCAACGCCGATACCCTCCATTTTCTGTTCTCCTACGAGGCGGAAAGCACGGAGCGGTTGCGGGAGCTGATTTTTCAGGGCACCCATGAGGTGACCGTTTTTGAAATGCTGCCCAAGGCCGGGCAGGATGTGGGCAAGTCCACCAAATGGGTCCTTTTGGGGGAAGTACAGAAATACGGCATTGTCGTGAATACCACTTCCAAGGTGGTGGCCATCGAAGGCGGCCGGGTGACGGTGGAAAAGGACGGCCAGCAGCAGCAACTGGATTTTGACGAGGTGGTGCTGGCGGCGGGTTCGGCCCCGGTACGTACCCTGTCGGAGAAGGTGGCCGAGCTGGGGATTCCCTATACCACGGTGGGCGATTGCGTCCAGCCCGGCAAGATCAATGACGCCGTTCATGGCGGGTACATGGCGGCGGTCAATATTTCCTGACCGTTACATGTATAATCGATAAAGGCCTTCAGCTTTGGAATAAACGATTTTGCCAGGCAACCATCGAAAATAAATTGCGAGACCCGTTCGTAATTCATCATTCGTAATTTCCAATTATAAAGGGGGAGACCATGCTGGTTGTCACCGAAACCGACGGACCGGTGCGGATCATCACCATTAACCGCCCGGAAGCCCGGAACGCCGTCAATCGTCCTGCGGCCGATGCCTTGGCGGAAGCCTTCCGCGCCTTTGAAGCCGACCCGGAAGCGCTGGTGGCGGTGCTCACCGGGGCCGGCGGCAATTTCTGCGCCGGCGCGGATTTAAAGGGAGTGGCGGCAGGAGATGATACCGTCAACCGCTTGCAGGAAACCGGCGATGCCCCCATGGGGCCGTCCCGCATGGTTTTTTCCAAACCGGTGATTGCCGCGGTGGCCGGTTATGCCGTGGCCGGCGGCCTGGAATTGTCTCTGCTGTGCGATTTGCGGGTGGCCGAAGAAGGGGCGGTATTCGGCGTATTCTGCCGCCGGTGGGGCGTACCCTTGATTGACGGCGGAACGGTGCGGCTGCCGCGTATGATCGGGCTGTCCCGGGCCTTGGACATGATTCTGACCGGGCGTCCGGTGGAGGCGGCGGAAGCCCTGGCGATGGGGCTGGCCAACCGGGTAGTGCCACCGGGACAGGCCCTGCCGGAGGCCGTCAAGCTGGCCAAACAGATTGCCGCCTTTCCCCGGAACTGTGTTCGCAGTGACCGGCAATCGGCCTATGAACAGGTCGACCTGGAATTTGCCCGGGCCATGCAAAACGAGTTCGCGCTTGGTCTGGAAACGATTGCCAGCGGGGAGACACAGACGGGGGCCGGGCGCTTCTCCGGGGGGCAGGGACGGCACGGAATATTTGGAGATTGATGATCTTGTGATTTGAGGTTGATTTTATTTCGCCAACTTTTTTCGCGTCAGTGGCCGGCTAAGGTGCAGGCGAAAAATATTTCTTCGAAACCGGTTGTTCCAGCGGTCAGCAGGGACAATCGGTTTTCTTTTTTGCATCCGCGGGAATGTTTGATAAACGCAGAGTCAAGGGGAAAGGTCAATCGGTCGCCGAAGTGAAAAATTGCAACAATTTTTTATAATAGGTGTTGCAAAATGCGCTAATGCCGTGTTATATAGCCCGCAAGTGACAGAAATACGGCTAATAATTTTTCCTTGCGGCCGGGAACCGTTGTATGATATTTTCATCTGTTTTTATAGTAAAAATTTGAACGGGGCGTCACGGATTGTCAGGTTTTGCGAACCACAGTCCCCGGATGGAACCTATATTGATATTGACAATTTTTTTTAAGGACAGGTAGCCATGGAAGTCGAATCGTGGATCGAAATTGCGGCCATCAGCGGGGCGGCACTGTCAATGGGCCTGGGGGCCATTGGGGCGGCTGTGGGCGAAGGCTATACCGCCGCCCGGGCGAATGAAGCGATCGGTCGCAGTCCGGACAAATCCGGGGATATTTTTAAGAATATGCTGGTGGGGGAAGCCATTGCGGAGACAGCAGCCATATTTTCACTGCTGGTGGCCATGATGCTGCTTTTCACGGATGTGGGCGGTGATTTGGTACTGAGTGCGTTTGTCCTTTTTTCCGCGGGTATATGTATGGGATTCGGTGCCATCGGTTCGGGCATTGGTTCCGGACTGCCGGCGGGGGAATCCTGTATCGGCATTGACCGGCAACCGGAAGCGCGCAATTCCATTACCACCAATATGCTGATTGGTTCCTCCATTGCCCAGACACCAGCCATTCTCGCCCTGGCTACGGCCCTCATCCTGCTGTTTTCCGATTTCAGTGCGCATCCGGTGGCACCCACCTGGGCGGCGATTATCGGTGCCGGCATCGCCGGGGGGGTCGGCGCCATCGGTTCCGCCATCGGCGAAGGCCTGGTGGCGCAGGCGGCTTGCGAAGGCATCGCCCGTAAACCGCAGGCGAGTTCACGAATTACCAACATCATGTTTCTGGGTATGGCGGTTTCGGAGACAACTGCGATTTACGGGCTGTTGATCGCCATGATTCTTATTTTCAAAAAATTTGCCGCCACGGCCGATATCGCCGCCGCCTGCGCTCTTCTGGGGGCGGGGCTCAGCATGGGGATCGGCGCCATCGGTCCGGGTATCGGCGAAGGCCTTACCGGCAGCAAAGCCCTCCAGTGGATTGCCAGAAATGATGAAGAGACCCCGGTTCTAACGCGGACCATGCTGGTGGGACAGGCGGTTTCCGAATCAACCGGTATATATGCCCTGGTCATTGCCTTTGTGATGATTTTCGTGGTTTAGGAGGAAGAAAAAAGGGTGGTAACGGAGTCTCAGTGGACATGGTGCAGAAAATACAGAGCGGTCAGAGGCCGGAAAAAATGACAGCCATGAAATTTGATTACAAAAAGAATCGTTACTGGGCCGAAAATCTGCAGGTGGTTATGCAGATCGGTCTGACCATGGCCGGTTGTATTGTTTTCTGTTTTTTTGTCGGGTATCACCTGGACGCCTGGTTGGGCACCAGAGGTGTTTTTGTCACCATTTTTACCATACTGGGCATTCTGGGGGGAGGGAATGTGGTTTATCGCCAGATCATGGAAATTATGAACGCGGATAATGCGGATAATGAGGACAAGAAATAATGGCGCCATCTTCTACCGCAGTTCACCTGGCCCCCATGAAGGCCGTTCAGAAAAAATATTGCAGCCGGGCGCTTATGCTGGTAGTGCTGGCTGCTGCTGTCCTGATCGCTTTCGGCCGGGTCTCCCTGGGCAAAGGACTGATCCTGGGGACGCTGTTCAGTATTATGAATTTTTTGCTGCTGGGCAGTTCGGTTCCGGCGCGACTGGGGCGCAGCCGGGGAAAAACACTGCTGGTGGCGCTGGGTTCTCTGGGCGGGCGGTTTGTTCTGCTGGCGGTACCAATGGTGATGGCCCTGCGAACGGAGACGTTTCATATTGTCGCCACTATCATTGGTATTTTTTCCGTACAGCTGATGATTCTGGCGGATTACCTGGTTGCTCCGATGTTGCGGAATTTACAGAAAAAAGTGTCGGGAGAGTGAAACCATGGAAGAACTTGGGAAAATACACCAGCTGATTGTTCCTTTTATGGGACACGAGATGGCTTTCAACGTGGAAGCCATTCTGATGTGCTGGCTGGTTATGGCGGGGCTGATTGTTTTTGCCTATTTTACGGTCCGGAGGCGCAGTGAAGTGCCGGGTAATATGCAACTGCTGGGCGAACTTTTTTTTACCCAGCTCTCGGATCTGACCAAGGACGCCCTGGATGAAAGGCTGGGGGAAAAGTTTGCCCCGCTTATTTGTGCCCTGTTCATGTTTCTGGTAATTTCGGATTCCCTGGGAATCGTTCCCTACCTGGAAGAACCGACCAAGGATCTGAATATTCCCTTGAGTCTGGGCATTATGGGGTTTCTTATTGCGCATTACTGCGGTATTCGGGAAAAAGGGCTCAAAGCCTATATCAAGGAATACATGGAACCCTTTTTTGTGATGCTGCCGTTAAATCTGATCGGCGAACTGGCCAAGGTGATTTCCATCTCCTTTCGTTTGTTCGGCAATATCATGGGCGGCTCTATTATTATTCTGGTGGTTTCCCATCTGGTTTACAGCCTGGTGCTGCCCCCGTTTCTGTGTTTCTTTTTCGGCTTGTTCATCGGCACCATCCAGGCCTTTGTCTTTACCATGCTGACGATTGTGTATATATCGGTACAGATCAAATAGGGACAGTGCGTTCAGGATAACAGGAAATATTTTATCAACAGGAGGAAAGAAAATGGCGATTGAAGGAAGTATTGTAGAAGCAAGTACGCTGTTGGGTGCGGGTTTGGCCATGGGATTGGGCGCCATCGGACCGGGCATCGGTGAAGGCATGGCGGCGGCCAAGGCTTGTGAGGCAATTGGCAGAAATCCGTCCGAAGCCGGCCTGCTGACCCGGACCATGCTGGTGGGGCAGGCGGTTTCCGAATCGACCGGCATTTATTCTCTGGTGGTGGCGTTGTTGCTGCTGTTTGTGGTGTAAGACGGTTTTTATTCGTTTTTGAAAAGAACAACGCTGTTTAAAAGCGGAGCTGCCGGGGAGGGGGCTTGAGACGCTGCAAGTTGTTTGGTTGGGAAATGAGGACAGACCCATGGAATTTATTTATACGGATGGGATGATTACCATCAATGAAACCATGGTGGTGGTAGTGCTTTCCTTTTTGCTGTTTGTGTTTATTATGAACCGGTTGATGTTTCGTCCCCTGATGGCCACCATGGATGCCCGGCAGAAACGATTGGCGGGACTGGAAAACGCTGTGAAGGAAATGCGGACCCAGGCGGAGCAGTTGACCCGGGAATTGCAGGACCGGGAAGAGGCGGTGAAACAAGAAGCCCGACAGATGAAAAAGGAAATCGAGATGGCCGGCAGTGAAAGAGCCAATGATATCTTCCAGGCTTCCCGGGCGGAAGTCACCCGGATAAGAAACACCGCCCAGGCGGAAGTCAATCAGCAGATCGAAGAGGCCCGCGAGCAGATTCAGAAGGAAACGGAGCTGCTGGCGAAAACCATCACAGAAACCATACTGGGCAGGGAGACTGCAACAGGATGAAACAGTCAATGAAACCGGGCCGGCTGATTGGAATGGGCGTCATGGCTGCGGGCATATTTCTGCTTGCCGGGGCGGTTCCGGCAGTGGCCGAAGAGGCGGCGGGCTGGCGCCCCGTATATGATACCGTCATGTTGTGGGTCAACTTTCTGATTCTGGTGTTCGTGATTGTGAAATTCGGCCGCCCGCCCCTGAAGCGGTTCTTTGAAAATCAGCGGGAGGCGGTGGCCGGCGAGATCAAAGCGCTGGAAGAGGCTCGGGATAAAACCGCCGCCGAGTTGCAGGAGACCAGGTCCCGGATAGAAGAAGGGGACGCCCATATTGCCACCATCAAGGAGCGAATTGTCAGTGAAGGCGAACGCATGAAACAGAAAATCATTGATGATGCCCAGAAACAGAGCGAGTTCATGGTGGCCGACGCCAAACGCAAGGTCGCCCATCAATTTCAGGAAGCCCGCAAAAAATTTCGTTCCGATTTGATTGATATGGCAGTGGATGCAGCTGCAGAGAAATTGAATCGGGAAATCCAGCCGGAAGATCAGAAGTATCTGTTGAATTATTATTTTCAGGTCTTATCGGAAAAGTCGACGACCGCAGGATAATAAACGGGTCGATGTTTTTCGGCGCAGATATTTCAAAAGCAAAAAAAACCCGCACCTTTTTGGCGCGGGTTTTTTTTGTTGTCTGATTTTATTTTTGCCGCCTTATTTGCCACAACTTCGGACTACATCTCCGGGGTATAGCAGATGCGGCAGCAGTTCAAACAGCGGGCTGCTTCCTCTTTGGCTGTTTTTTCAGTGATTACCTGATCGACTTCCTCGAAAGTTTCTATGCGGGTGCTTACTTCCAGTTCAGGCATTTCCGCCCGTTTTTTGCGGATAATACCGGGCACGGATTCGAAGATGGTACCGGGTATGCTTTTACCGAATAATGATTTTTCAGGCGGAATAACGGGTTCGCCTTTCAGATAAAGATCAATGGATCGGGCTGCCCGTCGTCCTCCGCCAATTCCTTCCACCACTAAAGAGGCGCCGGTGGCGGCGTCACCGGCGGTAAAAATATAGGGAATATTGGTCTGCAGGGTATCCGGATCCAGCTGGTCAATGGTGTCCCAGCGGGTGATGGCCAGTTCTTCGGTTCGCCGGCCGGCCTCGGCCTCTTTAAAGGAGACATCCGGCCCCTGGCCAATAGCCAGAACGATCATATCGGTTTCGAGTACCTGGACCGCCCCTTCTTTGGGCACAGGCTTGCGCCGGCCGCTTTCGTCCGGCTCTCCCAGTTCCATTTCCTGGACTTCCAGACCGACCACCTGCCCCTCGTCGTTGCCCACAATCCGGTTGGGAGAGAAGAGATATTTTAAAATGATGCCTTCGTGTTCGGCGGCATCAATTTCTACGGCATTGGCCGGCATCTCGTTGCGGGTTCGGCGATAGACAATGGAGACTTCTTCGGCGCCCAGCCGTTTCAGGGTGCGAACGCAGTCAATGGCGGTATTGCCGCCGCCGATAACGGCGCACTTTCGGCCCACCGGCACTGGTTCTTTTCTGACACCCTGTTGGTATTGGGCAAATTTGGTCAGAAAATCAATGCCGGTATAAACGCCCTGCAAGTCGTTGCCTTCTATACGCAGGTTGTAGTCTTTCCAGGCACCCACTCCCAGAAAGATCGCGTCATAACCTGCCGCCACCAGGCTGCTGACGTCAAAATCCCGCCCCAGTGCCATGTTGGGTTTATGTTCGATTCCCAGGTATAAAATTCCGTCGGTTTCCCATTTGAGGACGTTTTTGGGCAGACGGTATTCCGGTATGCCGTAGCGGATCATCCCGCCCAGTTCGGGCATGGTGTCGAAAATCGTCACCCCGTGACCCACTCGGCGCAGAAAATACGCACAACTCAACCCGGCCGGTCCACCGCCGATAACCGCCACTTTCTTGCCGGTATCCGGGGCACAGGGAATGGGAAAACGTTTGCCGGAATTCATTTCATAATCGGCGACGAACCGTTTCAGCTGGTTGATGGAAACCGGCTCGTCTTCCACCCCACGCCGGCATCGATCTTCACAGGGATGGGGGCAGACCCGGCCGCAGGCCAGCAACAGGGGATTGCGCTCCCGGATGGTGGCCACGGCCCCCTGGTAGTCACCCTCTTTTATCTGACGGATATACCGGGGAATATCAATCTGGGCCGGGCAGGTCTGGGCACAGGGGGCATGGGCGCCGTCTTCCACATTCATGGACAGCAGCCGGTCGGACATGGTTTTGATTTCGATAATACTGCGGGGACAGGCTTCTTTGCAGGCCCCACAGCCGACACATTTGCTTTCATCAACAACCGGAAATCCTTCTTTGCTCATGCTGATGGCATCAAAGGAGCAGGCGCGGATACAGTCGCCATATCCCAGGCAGCCGATTTCACAAACCCGCCGGCCGCCATAAAAGGCAAAGGCGGCCCGGCAGGAGGGAACTCCCGCATAGACATATTTGTTTTCCGCACGATGGCCGCCGTGACAGACGTTTTCCGATAAAAGCGGTTCGGCGTTGCCGAGATCAACACCCATAATGGCGGCAATGGCCTCGGCGGAGTCAGCATCGGAAGCCACACAAACATTGGGCGGGGCCTGGCCATTAACAATCGCCTCGGCCGCGGCCGAACAGCCGGCATAACCACAGCCGCCGCAATTGGCGCCGGGCAGGAAATTCAAGACTTCGCCGATCAGGGGATCTTCATAGACATAAAATACCCGGGAAGCAAATCCCAGGATCACACTGCTTGCCACGCCGAGTCCGAGCATGGAAATGATTGCTGTTTCTATCACAACGTGTACTCCTTATATTGTAGCCAAAATTATTCTGCGTTTTCTGTCTGTCCGGAAAAGGCTTTTTAATGTCAGGCCATGCCCTTGAAGGCGAAAAAGGCCAGGGCGATGATGCCGGCGGTCACCAGACCGATGGAGGTGTCCTGCAACGGTTTGGGTACCCGGCCCAGATTAATGCGCTCCCGCACACCGGCAAAAAGTATAAGCGCCAGGCCGAATCCCACGGCATAGGAAAAAGAAGCCACCAATGCCTCTAAAAAGTCGTATTCCTCCTTTATATTAATCAGGCAGGCGCCCATGACCGCACAGTTGGTGGTAATCAGCGGCAGAAATATACCCAGTCCGGCATAGAGGGCGGGAATCATTTTTTTCAGAAACATCTCCACGAATTGCACCAGGGAAGCGATCACCAGAATAAACGAGACCGTGCGCAGAAATTCCAGGTCCAGCGTTTTTAACAGAAAGGTGTCCACACACCAGGTGATCATGCCGGCCATGACCAGTACAAAAACCACCGCCATGGACATACCCACGGCGGTCTCCATTTTCTGGGAAGTTCCCAGAAAAGGGCAGTTTCCCAGAAACTGGGCCAGAAGGATGTTATTAATCAGGATGCAGCTTATCGCCAGAAGAATGAATTCGGCCATTGATTTTTCCCCTTCTTTTAATCAAACATATTCATTATACAAAGCATTAATCCCAGACAGACAAAAGCGCCGGGCGCCTGAACCATAAAACTGAACGGTAAAAAACTGCTGCCGAACAGGAAAACGGGGTCACTGAATACAGTAATGGTGCCAGCGCCGAGAATTTCCCGAACGGCGGCGATGGCGGCCAATGACAGAGTGAACCCGATACCAATGCCCAGCCCGTCTGCTATGGAGGGAACAATCGAATTTTTGCTGGCAAAAGCTTCCGCCCGTCCGAGAACGATGCAGTTCACCACGATAAGGGGGATAAACATACCCAGCTGAATGAACAGATTGTAGGTATAAGCCTGCATCAGCAGTTCCACCACGGTTACAAAGGTGGCGATAATGGTGATATAGCAGGCGATTCGAACTTTGGAGGGAATAATGTTGCGCAAAGCCGAAACCAGTATATTGGAACAGACCAGCACAAAAGTGGTCGCCAGCCCCATGCCGATGCCGTTTTCCACTTTGGTGGTGACCGCCAGCACCGGGCAGAGACCCAGTACCAGACGAAACGGCGGAACTTCCGCCCACAACCCTTTGGTAAATTCCTGTGTTAACGATTTAGCCATAATTTTCTCCCGACATCTTTATTTCGATATCCTGTTACCTGATATGTTAAAGCGCTTTTAACTGGGCCTTGATTTCATCTTTATGCTGCTGGTAGATTTTTCCGGCTGCGGTTACGCCGCCGCACACGGCTTTGGAGGTAATGGTGGCGCCGCTGATGGCGTCTATCTCTCCGCCGGCGGTTTTCACCGTGAAGGTTTTGTCCATCGGCAAACCGACAAACTCGGGCATGAGCAGCTCCGGATTGCTTTTGGCCCGGGCACCGATCCCCGGCGTTTCACTGTGAGTGGTCACCCGTACCCCGGAGATTTTATCGCTGGAAATGTTTACGCCGACCATTATCCCCACGTCACCGCCATATCCTTTGCCGCTGGCACTGAAGGCCACCTCTTGATAGCTTCCGCTGCGCTTCACCGGGAAAACCGTCAGTTCCTCTTCTTCCCTGATAATCGTAAAACGATCGGCCACCATATCGTTTTCCGCGTCGGCAAAAAGTTCTTTCAATACGGGTTTTTTGACGAAATTGAGCACCTGGAGTTCAATCCGGTCTTCAGTCTTTGCTTTCAAACCGGCCAGCAATCCGCCAGAAAGGGCGGTCAAAACGGTCAATACCAACACCATTTTAATAAATTCGCGCATTATGCTACCTTTCCCATTGCTTTTGGTCGTATTTTGTCAATCAGGGGATTGACGATATTGATAATCAGGATTGCAAATACCACTCCGTCCACATAGGCCCCAATATTTCGAATCAACACTGTTAAAATGCCGCCGGTGGCGCCATAAATTATCATCGGCAGAAAATTGACCGGTGAGGAGGAATCTTCAGTTGCCAGAAATACGGCACCGATAAGGGTATAGCCGGTCAGCAGATGAAACATTGGTCCGGCGTACTGACTGGAATCTCCAAAGATGCTGAACATCAGGGCGGTTACCAGGATCCCGGCCAGAAAGGAAAGGACGATTTCCCAGCGGATGAATCCCCGGGCGATCAAGTAGACGCCGCCGATGATGATGCCCAGGCCGAAGGTTGTGCCGATGCCGCCGGATTGCCGGCCCCACAGGAGGTCCGCCGAAGTAATGCCCGCCACGGCCTCTGTGCCGAAATGTTTGACGGTGGCCAGGGGATAGGCCATGATAAAGCCGGTATCATAATCCGCCAGCATGGCGTTAAAATCCAGAAATTCCGGCCAGGAGACCATAATCATGGCCAGGCTGACAACGGCCGGATGGAAAGGGTTGGCCCCCAGACCGCCGAAAATGTCTTTGGCCAGCACCACCGCCAGGAAAGTCCCTACGACCACCAGCCACCAGGGGGCGGTGGCCGGCAGCAGCATGGCCAGAAGCAGGCCCATCAGGGCGGCCTGACCATTACCGACGGAAACCGGCCGTTGCATGATTTTGTTCATCAGCAACTCCCAGAATATTGCCGTTGATACCGCCAGAGAGACAACACCTATGGCGGGGGTGCCATAGGTGAGGAATCCGGCGATAACCGGCAGCAGTGCCGCCAGCATAAGGTTGTAATGTCTGGAAGAAAGCGATGTCCCGTCATGCCAAAATGGAGCGTGGGAAACAACCAGTTTTTTCTCGCTATGCATTATCCGCCTCCATTGCACTGAGTCTGGCAAATTCATATTTGCCGAGAGTTATATATTGAAAAATCGGGATTTGCGCCGGGCAGACGAGGCTGCACAAACCGCATTCGATACAGGAGAGCAAGTCACATTTGTCTGCGGCATCACTGTATTCGCCGGCGTCCAGATAGCGAATCAAAACATTTACCGGGAGATTGGCCGGACACATTCGCACACATTCGCCGCAGTTGATGCAGGTGCGGTCGGCCACCGGCGGAATTTGTCCGGCTTCCTGCACCAGGATCATATCCGTATCCGGTCGAACCGGATAGTCTTCGGAATAAACGGCCCGTCCCGTCATCGGCCCCCCGAACACAATCCGGTCGCCCTGGTTGACGGTTATGCCGCAGGTGGTCAAAACATCTTTTGTCGGGGTCCCCAACACCGCTGTGACCAGTTTTTTCTCGTTATTCGGGCCCAGCACGGTGATGATTTTTCGATTCGGAAGGATTCCGCCGGCATAGGCTTTCCCCAGGGAAGCTGCGGCCTCCGCACTGATGAAATGAAGTCCTTCGTCTTCACAGGCGTTTCCGGCCGGTATGGTCCGGTTTAAACAATTGCGCGCAACCAGGAAGGGATTGGCCGCCGGATAATTCCGGCCGATATTTTTGACTTCTATTCCTGCAGCCCGTGCCGCAGAAACCATGGATTCCGGAGCAGTGAGGACCACCGTCTTGCCGCCGAACAGCTTCTGCAGAATATTAACGCCCTGGCGCAGGGCATCCATCTCGTTTTTCAATACCGATTGCCGGGTCATGCACAGTAAATCTTCATCCGCGCCACAGACGACGATGGTTTCCACCTCTCTGTTTTCGGCCAGCAATGTCTGTGGCAGACCGCCGGGAATAAACCGAAGATTTTTCCGGATCGCCTCCAGGCTAGGTGTTTGCCCTTTCCCGGCAAAGGCCGTCTCAGTTTCCGCGCCGGCACCATCGACTGCCACAGTAATGGCGGTGTATTTCCGGCCGAAATTGCCGATATGGGAGGTGATCGCGGTTATGGTTCCATCTAAGGCGGGCACGACATATTCCCTGCTGTCTTTTATCGGCCCCAGTTTCTGCCCGCCCTTGACGGTATCACCGTTTTTGATCGTCAGCCGGTCGGTTTTTTCACAGGGTACATCCGCCAGAAATGTCATCTCCGATGGAGAGGGGACCGCCGCAGGAACGGACAAAGATCCGGGTAAATCATATTCTACTTTTGGCCTGGCCAATCCGAAAAACGGTCTTTTAATCATAATTTTACCTTTATTTTTTTGCCTTTATTATTTGCGCGTTGATTCGGAAACAGCCGCTCATTCTCCCTGACAGGCGGCCGGACGTTTATTGTGCATGACATTCGCCGCATTCCACGGGACCGGCCGAGTAGTCTTTATGACAGCCGATACATTGGGAATGGAAGGCGGCATCCGTTTTTTCATAGGTCATTTCGATCCGGGCTGCGGCTTCGGCAAAATAGGGATCGTAGGGGTCATGACAATCGCCGCAGGCGTAAGGAAGCGATTCCCCTTCTTCTTTTTGATGACAGGTGGTACAGGTCCAGGCCTCCGGTTCGTCTTCCAGCAGGCGGTGATGTTCATCGAAAACATAGGTGTCGCCGGACAGGGGATGGCAGTCATTGCAGACGGCCGGCACCTGCTTCGGGGTTTCTTCTTTATGGCAGACATCGCAGGCCATGAATTCAGCACTGTCGCCATGATGATGGCAGACATAGCAGTCACTTTCATATTCGTAGGCATGCTCCTGATGGTCGAACAGGACATCCCCGGCCAGACCTTTATAAACTTTCCGGACGGGTTCTTCCCCGGGCTCCAATCCCGAACCGCCCTTGGCATAACAGATAATTCCCACAATCAGCAATACCACAGCTAACGCATAAGCACGCTTGACATTATTGTTTTCGTTCATTACCTACCCCTTTACTCCAATCAGGTTTACGCAACGCCTACATTATCATGTTAATCAAAAGAACATAATTAGCATGGCTGCTAAAAAACTTTCAAGTTTTTTTCGAAAAAAGTTGTCCCTATCTTCGGCCGTGTACACTGCCCGGCTTCATGACGTGCCCTGTCGGCATGGTTCTGTTGGGGAAAAGAAAGAAAACAACCCTGGTGACGGGAAAATTCGGTTGTCAGCAAACCGGAGGGGCGACGACGATTTTGGACTGTCCTTCATCTGCTTTGGCCTGATAGAGGGCTATGTCCACCTGACGCAACAGATCGTCCAGGGTGCTTTCTTCTTCCGGCACCCCCATTATCCCGAAACTGACACCGACGGGGATACCCTGCTGGCCGGTCCATTTCAGGAATTCCCGCTGCAAGCGGATGGCGACCTGTTCCGCTTCCCGGACCGACATATTGGTTAACATAAACACAAACTCGTCGCCCCCGTACCGGGCTAC
>CAZWCS010000050.1:0-1270 GCA_964632805.1 uncultured Desulfobacterales bacterium | reverse complement strand
CCGCAACAGGTGGCGCGTTGAGTGGGCAAAATGCACCACCACCTCATCGCCAACCGCATGCCCCAAAGTATCATTAACCTTTTTAAAATCATCAAGATCGGCAAATATTAACACCAGAGACATCTGCTGCCGGGCGTGAAGGGAAAGCAGATAATCCGCAGCCTGGACGAAGGCATTCCGATTATAAATTCCCGTCAGCGGGTCCTGTTCGGCCAGGTTCAGGGCCTGTTGACGCAATTGCTCGATGCGGTTGACGAGAATATAGGCGTAAAAGAGGCAAATGGCCAGAAATACCACGGCAAAAATCAAGCTGTACGGCAGTGTATTGTGGAGAAGCGATTGGCGCAACCAGAAAACCGGTACAATCAGAACCAGAATCAGGAACAACTGCTCTTGAAAGAGCCGAAAGCCATGCTGCATACCGTTTCCCAGTGCGGCTGCCAGCAGAAATGTCCCTGTGGGGGGGGTGGGAAAGGGGTCGTTCAGAATGGCGATGAAAGAGGCGATAATATCAAACAGCGCGGCCAGCCGTATCCCCGCTGCGCCCATCCCGCGGAAATTGTAGAAAGCATACCAGACAATGTGAAACAAAAAAAAGGCAAGCAGAATAATACTTACGTCCAGCAAATCAAAGATCACCATGGGTACCGGCAGGAAGAAGAAATAGACCGTGGCCAGCATGCCGAAGAGCAGGCGCACCATAAACTGTAATCTCGGCATGTAACATTCCGGCCGCAATGAGAACGATTTTTTTGTCGAAACAGCGGAATCCGGCGCTTCATTGGTTGTTGTCACCATGGAAGTGTTCCCTTTCCGGCAGTGCCCATCCGGCAACCCCTGGTTTCCGGATGGAGCGGCTAACGACCGGTTTTTCGGTATCAGATAGTAAAAACGGGGTTTTACCCCGATTCGGCGAATACCCGACAGCGAATGCCGAACGGCTCCATCCGTAATTGGCAATTGCAGGGTCTTATTGTTTTGAAAAAGTGTTATATTATTGACAGAAACAAAGAAGCTTGTCAAGGACAGAATAGATATATTTTTAAATTAATTCAATATATTATTTAAATTGGAGCTCGGAAATAAGATTTTTCTCAAATATTGCCACCGGCCCGTATTTCCGCAGATGGCAGGGCTGTACGTTTTTTATGGACAACCGGTAAGGGCTGTGATAAAAGGCAATCGCAGTTGCTGCCTGGGCGCCTGTAGCTCAGTTGGATAGAGCAACGGACTTCTAATCCGTAGGTCAGGGGTTCGAATCCCTTCAGGC
>CAZWCS010000049.1:4875-28177 GCA_964632805.1 uncultured Desulfobacterales bacterium | reverse complement strand
ATGGCCGTTTATACCCAACCAGATCAAAGCGCTATGAATTATATCGAATATCCAGATCATACGGTTGATGTTCACCGCCTGATTTTCGGCCAGGGCCGGCCGATTCAAATCCAGCAAATTGTTATTGGCCTGGTGAATAATCTCAAAGGCTTCTTTCAGCAGGGCAGTCTCCTGGCCCAGCTGTTTCCCATTTTTACTTAATGATTCCATACGATTAAGTAAGAACAAGACCGCCTGCAAGGGAGAATTGGTCTCGTGGGCCACACAGGCGGCCAGCCGGCCGGTGGTGGCCAGACTTTCCAGCTTCAATAATTGCTGCTGCAACTGTTTCAGCGGGGTTATATCCAGCGCCGTAGTCGCGATATAGTAATTTTCCTTTTGGGCACTTTCCACCTTGATGACACTCATCAGCATGAAAAAGGTGCTCCCGTCTTTGTGTTGATGGCCGACTTCCCGGGAGTCACAGGCTCCTGTCCGGCAGACTTCTTCCAGGATGGACCGAACCTCCGGCATCTGCGTTTCCGTATGAAAAATGGAAAGGTGTTTCCCGATCAGCTCTTCCGGTGCGTAACCGTGACAGGCCGCCATATATTGATTGATATATTGCAGCTGTTCCGAGGCCGCAACAACGGCCACACCGCAATTGGCGTGGTCTGTAATGATTTTAAATTTTCTGGTTTCCTCTTCCAGTACCTGCCGGGAAGTGACTTCCACCAGAGATAATACCAGTTGTTCTACCTGTCCGGCGTTATTTTTTACCGGCACCAGGCTCCAGTCCCAATAGCAGGGATCACCTTCCGAAGCTTCCCTGACGGGCAACGGATCAGCAGTCATAAAACAGGGTTTCCCCGTCTCGACCACCTGTGCAAACAAGGGACGTCTTTTTTTCAACCCGGGAAACAGGTCAAAATACCGCTGTTTGCGATAGAAATCCGCCGGATGCCCCCCGGCTTCGGCATACGCCCTGTTCACATAAAGAAAGCAAAAATCTGTATCCAGAAGCGCCACCAAAAACGGTGTTGTCGCCAATATGGTCTGCAACTGTAGGCTGCTCGATCCCTCTTTTTTCTCACCCGTGGTAACCTCCCCGGAGGTGCCGGCGGCTTCCGGAGAATCAGGAACAGATTGTTTCAAAATCACCCCGCTTCTTGTCTCATTGCGTACCGTTCAAATGCAGCGGCCCGACCGTATCCGCGCTCAGGAATCGAAAGGGCTGTGGTGTCTTTCGAATTTTTCCGGCAAGGAGGGCATATCGGCGCTCCCTTCCGACGATATTATAAACTATTTGAAATTACTGAATTTTTGTTTTTTTGTTCTTTTCCCAGAAGGCGCTCCAGGTGTTCCAGCAAGACCTCTTCCGGCACCGGTTTTTCCAGAAAAGCATCGGCGCCGGCCGCCAACGCATTTTGTTGAAAAGCTTTGTACCCGGAGAGAACCAGAATTTTTATTCGAGCGGTAAGGGGATCGGCCCGGAGATAACGGCAGACTTCAAATCCGTCCATACGTGGCATGAACAGGTCCAGCAGAACCAGATCCGGCTGAAAGCGCATGATCTTGATACCGGCCTCAAAACCGTCACCCGCCGTCTCTGTCTTATACCCGTAATCCCGCAAAACCCGGGGCAGGGTCTTTTGAATCAGAGGATCATCATCAACAATCAGTAAGCGATCCCGCCGATAGTGCCGGGTTCCCAGGGGATACATACCGCGCTGGCGCAGAAACGACGCCAGATCCTTTTTCGAAATCCGGTGATGCCCCCCGGGGGTGACGGACACTTCCACCAGACCGGATTTGACCCAGCGCCACATGGTCATGCGGGTAACCCCGCAGTAAGCCGCCGCTTTGGGAATGGTTAAAATCTCCGGTTTGCAGATCATAAATTCCCCCTTTGATAATAATGTAACAAATGTAACATATATCCAAATATGCGTCAAAGAAAAAATACGACCCGCCAGAAAAAATCTTTTCTTGTATAACAATAGAATGTTTGCTTATAATAATAATGTTGGGGAGGATTTGTAACATGAATGATATATAAAACAGGAGTTTACATGTCTATTTTCACAGACCGCATGTTGCGGGCGGCCAAACTGGATGCCGCCCTTTATGAAGAAGTGGAAGCTGATTCGTCTGCCATGGGGCAGGCCATGGGCGTGGTGGTACTGTCCAGCCTGGCGGCCGGAATCGCCACGATTACCACCGCCGGCCTGCCCGGCATCATCGTGGGCACTCTGTCGGCCCTGGCCGGCTGGGTTATCTGGGCCTATCTGACCTATTTTATCGGCGCCAAACTGCTTCCAGAGCCGCAGACGGATGCCGACCCCGGGGAACTGCTGCGAACCATCGGCTTTTCCAGTTCTCCCGGCCTGATCCGGATCCTGGGCATCATTCCGGGGCTGGCGATGATTGTTTTTACCATCAGCGGCATATGGATGCTGGTGGCCATGATAATTGCCGTGCGGCAGGCGCTGGACTATAAAAGTACCCTGCGGGCCGTAGGGGTATGCCTGATCGGCTGGATCATTCAGGTTGTGATCATCGCCATGCTGTTCTCGGTATTTGGTGCTTCCCGTCCCCCGATGTAATCTCTCTCGGAAATACCGGCGAACATTCAATCCGGCGGCTGGATTCCGTCTTTATCTCCCTCCGGGCGGCATAAAAGGAGCGAAACGGCATCACTGGCCTTTGGGAGTATGCTTACCGGCCCGCTTTTGCTGTTTTTCCCAGCGCTGCCGGGCCATACGGCGCAGATTGCGAACACTGTCCGTCTCATCCACGATTTCCATACCCAGCAGGGCTTCCACCACATCTTCAATAGTCAGAACCCCTGCGGTGCCGCCGTAATCATCTACAACAAGACTGATATGGGCTTTGTGACGAATCAATTCCCCCAGCACCGATAAGGCATTTGTCCCGGAAGAAATGATATGAATTTCCCGGGCAATATCCGCCAGTTTCTGCTGCCCCCGGTCATCGGCCATGGCTTTAAGCACATCATCCTTCAACACAAAGCCCGTAATCGTATCAATATGGAAACGGCAGAGCGGAATCCGGGAAAAAGGGATCTTATCAATTTCCCGGTAAAACTCCTCCACGGTAACCGTTTCATCCCGCACCAGCATGACCGTTCGCGGGGTCATGATTTTCCGCACGGGAATTTTCTTAAACAGCATCAAATTCTGAATAATCCGGGACTCCTGCTGTTCCAGACGGCCTTCCTTTTGAATCACCTCCGCCAGTTTCCGCAGATCGGAACGGGTAAAAATACTGCCCACCCGTTTCTTTTTTAAAAGATTGGTCAGCAGTTGACTCACCTTGACCAACGGATAAAGAAGGAAAACCAACCAGCGGGTCAGACGCAGGGCAAGGGGCGCCAGCTCTTCCCAATAGCTGGCACCGAGGGTCTTGGGAATGATTTCCGAAATAATCAGAATCAACAGGGTTAAAACAGCGGAGATCAGGGAAAGATAGGCTTCTCCCCAGATAATCTGCGCCTGGGCCCCCACCCCGGCCGCACCCAGTGTATGGGCGAAGGTGTTCAGGGTTAAAATGGCCGACAGCGGCTGATCAATATCATCCCGCAGCCGGGTCAGATCCTTGCAGTACGCCGAATTCTCCTCGATCCGAAGCGTAATGTAGGACAAGGGAATGCTGAGTACTACCGATTCCAGCACGGAACACAGAAAGGAAATGCCCAGCGCAACAAACAAATACAGAAAAAGTAAGGTCATAAAATCATCCTGTTTGATAATCACCTGGGCGCAGTCAACAGCGCTTCCTTTACCCGGCCGCCAAAATCCGCTTTCCCCGATTTTTACCATACTTTTCCGGGTAAGACAATCGTTGGCCGACATCGGGTTTTTGTTCCCGTTTTTCTTCTTCTTGACTTGCCGGCCCAAGTAGGATAATTAAGTAGCTTTAAGCGGGAGACTGAACCGTGCCCGCAGGGGCCGGTTATTGACCATAATTTTGAAACAGCAGGAGAAAAACCATGAAAAAAGCAATTATAGCGGTGGTCATCGTGGTGATCGGATTTTTTGGCATCAAACTTCTTTTCAACAACGGCCCGGTGGTGGACCCCAAAGCCGAAGTAAAGGCCTATCTCACCCGGCAACTGGACGGTCTGAAATGCGATCTCTCGGATCTGGAACTGAAAGTTCAGGAGACCGATGAAGAAAACGTCAAGGTCGTTCTGGTCTCCGGTTCCATTGAATGCAAGGGAACCCTGGTCGTAAAGGAAACAGAGGCCGGTTTTACGGTGGCACCGGTGGTCACCGAAGCAGTAGTGAAAGACGAACCGGAACAATGCGACGAAACCGAAAAAGCAGCGTCGACGGAACCGGCAAGCGACGCAGCGAAGAAAACTTCGGCACCGGAAAAAGCAGAGCCGGCAGCCCCTTAAGAAGAAGGAGCCATCCGGGAATTTTCCATTGCCCTGTGATGATGGGCAATTGGCCGACTGCTTTCAAGGTTTAGAAGCCTTTTGAGGACTCTATCTAAAGGCCGATATCTGTAACGGCGTCCAACCAATACTTACGACTGTGGTTGGGCGCCGATGAAAAATTGCGCTAAACCATCCTGTCAATCTCCGCAATTTTTTCCCGCAACCGTCGGGCGGAAACCCGCTGAACCGTTTTCAGTTCCTGGGCAAAAATCGACACCTTATATTCCTCCACCAGCCACAGGAAATCTTCCACGGCCGCCCGTTTTTCCGCGGTAGTGGCCGCCTTCAATTCGGATATCAGTCGTTCCAGCGCCTCCCGGGCCCATCGGAACTGCTCTGCTTTGCGTTGATCCTTGGCAAAATCCGCCGCCATGCGACGCGCCCGCAGCAGCGCCGCCTCCATATACCGAAGCAGATGGGTCTGGCGCTGACGGGAGTAAATCTGCATGAAATTGTCCGGTACCAGCGCCGCCAGATCGCGCCGGATACGGGCCAAAACCGTCGCTGTTTCGCTTCTGACAGGGCTTTGGGACTCCAGGTCATACAGCTCCTGCCGGACCTCATGATACCGGCACAAAACGTTTTCCGCCTGTTCCCGCAATTGCGCCCCGTGTTCATACATCTGCGGCGCTACCCGGGCGGCATAATCGTTAAATTCTGCAGCCGTGCGGATATCCCGGCACAAACCGTCCGTCAAAACCCGTTCGAGCAGTTTTTTCTCTACCGCCGGGGCACCACCGAAATGGACCGCCGCCCGGACCGCCGCAGCCGATAAGGCCACATCCCGCTTCAGATATTGAATTTCCCGAACAAGACGTCGCGTCAGCAGAGCGCGTACCCCCCGCCGGTGCGCAGCGACGGCCTTCTGCCTGTTTTCAAACAGACGCAGAAGAACGCCGTCCTTCCCCTCCTGCAGACCCGGATAGAGAAAAAAATTTTGTCCGGAACGTTTTTCCGGCACCGGAATCGCCTCCGGCAGATCCGGGAACGTCTCCGGGGCCAGGTCATCCCGCTCCCACTCCCGCCGCAGGCGGGCTACCAGGCGCGAATCCCTGCCGCCGCCATATTCCCGGCGCAGAACCTGTCTGTCCCGGGAAGCACATATCTCCTGCCCGCCGTCATCGATAACCGCAATTCGAAGTTGAAGATGATCCGGAAGCAGATCCGGCCGCCAGGCCGAAGCGGGAATATCCACACCCAGCCGCTCCCGGATACATTCCGACAACCCGGCCAGAAAGGGCCTCTCCTGCGGCTCCATCTCCGCTACAATCCGGGCCACCGTATTGCTGACGGGAAGCAGTTTTTTCCGCAACTCCTTGGGCAGAAGCTTGATCAGGGCCGCGATCTTCTCCGGAAGCAAACCCGGAACCAGCCAGTCCAGCTTTTCCGGTGGAACATCCGGAACCCGACTGACCGGTATCCGAACGGTGACCCCATCCCGGGTGTCCGCCGGATCAAAACGATAAGTGCACTCCAGCGGAACGCCCCCGGCCTTCGCCTGCACGGGGAACTGCGCCAGTTGGTCGGGCGGGGGTTCTTTCTGCAGAACAGTTTCCCGGGTCAGCCGCAATCCGGCATCACCGCGCTTTTTCAAAAACTGTTTCAGGGTTTTATAATCAAAAACGGGGGTGTCCAAAGCCTTCTGGTAAACGCGGAACAAATCTTCGCTGCTGATCAAAAAATCCCGCTGACGCAGCCGGTCTTCAAACTGTTCCACCTCTCCCATCACGTCCCGGTTGTGTTGCAGAAAAGGAAAGTGGCCGTCAATATCTTCCTCTACCAGGGCGCTGCGAATAAAAATGGCGGTAGCCTCTTCCGGTTCTACGCCGCCGTACGGTACGCCGGTTTCGTAATCGATAACCAGTCCGAAAAGGGTAGTCTGCCGGTCGGCCACCACCGCCCCGCGCTTTTTCTGCCAGCGGGGATTGTGATATGTATGACGGCACAGCTCACCGCCCAGAGCGTTCAACCAGGTTCGTTCTATCGCGGCCGCATTACGGGCAAAAAGCCGTGAAGTCTCCACATATTCCGCCGCCACCAGCCACGACCGGCCTTTATTAAACAGTGTTGACCCGGGGAAAATCATGACTTCCTTGGATCGGGCCGCCAGGTATTCATTCCCCTCTTTCTTCATCGCAATATGGGATAAAAACCCGCTCAAAACGGACTTATGCAAGGCGGTATAAAAGAGTTCCGGCTCCCGGCGGCGGTCTATCCGTCCCCGCCCGCCCCGATCCAGCCGGTGCTCCCGGACAACCTCGGTGAGTTGCCCCTGCACGTCCCGCCATTCCCGGATACGTCGGCAAGAAAAATAGTTGTCCCGGCAGAATCGTTTCAACTGGCTGCTTGTCAGATCGCAAGTGGCCTCCCAGATATTTAACAGGCTGATAAAATCGGACGATTGATCAAAAAAAGCGGCCTGGGCCGTCTGGGCCTCGGCGATCCGGTCCGGCGGAACCTGCTTGATATCCGGAATACTCAGGGCCGCCACCAAAATCACGGCTTCAGGCAGACAGCCGGACCGGCCGGCCGCCAGTAATACCGCTGACAATCTTGGATCCACCGGTATTTTCGCCATCATCCGGCCCCGGCGGGTCAGCCGTTGCCTGCCCGCAGCCGCCGGTTCCCCAGGTTCTGCGGGTGCGGTAGCGCCCAGCTCATAGAGCAACTCGTGACCGTCCTGAATGCTTTTGGACGGCGGCGGGTCTATAAAAGGAAAATCCGCGACCCGGCCCAGACCCAGATGGCGCATGCGCAGAATCACCTCGGCCAGGTTGGCCCGGAGCACTTCCGGCGGCGTAAACAGCGGCCGGGCGGCAAAATCCGTTTCCGGGTAAAGACGGATGCATACCCCCTGGGCCACGCGTCCGCAGCGGCCTTTCCGCTGTTCGGCACTGCTCTGGGAAATGGACCGAACCGCCAGGGATGTGGCCCGGGTCCGGGGGTTGTAATGGGAAATCCGGGCCAGACCGGTATCAATCACGTACTTGATATGGGGAAGGGTCAACGAGGTTTCGGCAATATTGGTGGCCACAATAATTTTCCGCCGGGAAGATGGCGCAAAGATACGCGACTGCTGATCACCCGGAAGCTGGGCATACAAAGGCAGAACCCTTGTGCCGGGATGTTTGCGGCCGGCAATCAACTGGCAGGTCTCGCGGATGTCACGGACGGTGGGCATAAAGACCAGGATATCGCCGGCGGCGTTGCGGCGGCAGATATCATCCACTGCGGCCACCGCCTGTTCCACATAGCCGGTTTCACCGGCGGCTTCGGTCTGCGTCTCTTCCGGCGTTCGGTATTGGACCTCCACCGGATACATCCGGCCCGAAACCTCGATGACCGGGGCCTGATGAAAAGCCTGGGAAAACTTTTCTGTATCAATAGTAGCGGAAGTAATAACCACTTTCAAATCGGAACGCTTTTTCAAAAGCGTTTTTACAATACCCAGAATAAAATCAATATTCAGGCTGCGTTCGTGCGCCTCATCCACCACCAGTGCGTCATATTCGTTCAAATATCGGTCCCGCTGGGCTTCCGCCAGCAGAATCCCGTCGGTCATGATTTTAATCAGCGTGTCCTCGCCGGTCTGATCACCAAACCGGATTTTGTAGCCCACCCGCCTGTCCGCGTCCCCGCCGAGCTCTTCGGCGATACGTTTCGCCACCGATATGGCAGCAATACGCCGGGGCTGGGTACAGCCGATGCGGCCGTCCCCGCCCAGACCGGCGGCCAGACAGAACTTCGGGATCTGGGTGGTCTTTCCGGAACCGGTGGCCCCGGAGACAATCACCACGGGATTATCCCGGATCGCCTGGATAATGGCTTCCTGTTTTGCCGTAATGGGGAGGCCGGGATCCGGCCGGCAAACGGGAAAATCATTGAAGCGGGAAGACCGGGTGGCAGCCGATCGTTGTAATCGCTCCTCCAGCCGGGTCAATTCCCGCAGCGTTGACTTATCGATTTCCTTCGCATCCCGTCGCCGCAAGCGCTTCAGCCGACGTCGAGCATTCCGCCGGTCCACACGCAGGGCCCGGGGTATCAAGTTTTCAACGTATCGACGGTCATTTTATCCCAAAAACAGACAAAAAAATTATTTTCCCCTGTTTACCATATTGACAGCAAGCTGAAAAGTATGTTAGATTATGCAAAAATTCGAAAATGTTAGCAGCCATTTTCTCTCTGGGTCAAATTTTTGGCAGGGACGATACCGCAAAAAGCTACTATCCACGGGCAAGGCTGACCAGACAGGTCGGGCCGCCAGAGAGGAAGCGGTCCTTTTTACAGGGCCGCCAGCCGGCTTCTAAGAAAGGGGACCATGTTTCACTGGAGGGTACGGGGTTCACTCAGCCTGGAAAACCGGTTACGCCGTTCTTATTACGAACTGCTCCGGGACGAACTGGATCAGTACATTATAGAATATGCCCTGTGGGATTCTTACAAAAATTTCAAACGGAACAACAAGCCCTATCCCTTTACGGAAAAACGGGAGCTGAAGCCCCGTGCCCAGCTACCGAAACAGGAATATGAAGAGCAGAACGCGTTTCTGGTACTTTTTGTGGAAGACACCATACCGGAAATCTGCAAAAAACATATCCGGTTTTTCGATGTGAACAAAACCACCAAAACCAATCTTTTGCGCTCCCAGTCGCTGGACTTATCCACCAAATTCGATCGCAACCAGAAGTATTTGAACTCCGCCCGGTTTTTCAATTTTTTAAAAGAACTGCTGCCCTTGGATTACGCGCTGCTGCTCCAGCGCGATCCCTCCACCGCAGCCACCAATCGTTACGAAGTCAGTCATTTCCATGTGCGCATTGACTGGCCGGTGGCGGATGCGGCCGAGGATCTGGGGCGGTTTCTGCGCTATATTTCCAAAGATCTTTATGAAAAAGGCGACAAATACGCTGAAGACCTGCAGAAAAAACTCTTTGAGTACTACGGGTTCCAGTTCATGGCGGGCGGCCGGCGCACTGCGGCCCTGGTGGCCGCCCAGTTTCTGCGGCGGCTCCCCTGCATCAGTACGGTTTATGCCTCCAGCAGCGAAGGCCGGCACATCACGAGAATCTCCGAACGGGGAATCAGCAAAATCGCACTGGTCAAACTCTCCAAACAGGTCATGACCGCCCTGGCCAATGAGAACGACCTCAATCTCAAAGAATTTTTGGAGCACTATGTGCTGGACCAGATCAACCGCAGCGGCGTCTGCATCCTGCAAGTATTTTATATGCATACCGAGGACGCCCGCGTTCCCATGGACAATAAAATCCGCAAACTCAATCCGGCCAAGCCCTGGTTGACAGTCATCAACCAGTATATCCTGCCCGTTCCCCCGCCGAAAACCGCCAGAAGGAAATATTCCCCTCTTCCGATCAATCTCATCTATACCGGTCCCAGCACCTGATTGCAGCTGCTTTCCCCTTTGAGACGTTTCCCCGACGCCGGTTCTATTCCTGCTTATGCCTTACGTAAAGATCAGGATCATACCGTTTATGTGTGACGGATGACAGGGCCGCAACCGTATTGATGACAGAAACGCAGGGTAATTTCCCGTAAGTCCGGCGTCAAACAGGCCAGCACCTTTTCCGTTATCTTCTCCGGTAAACCGTAAAAGGCCTCGGCTACTCCCCCGGCAATGCAGGCCAGGGTATCACTGTCGCCGCCGAGGGAAACGGCATTGCGGACCGAATCCTCATAAGAGCCGGCGTCAAGAAAAGCGATCATCGCCTCCGGTACCGTTCCCTGACAGGAAACATCAAAATGGTATTCCGGACGAATATCATCTACAGTTCGATCCATGTCATAACCGAAAGTATCCCTCAGACGCGACCGGATCATCTCTTTACCGGCCCCGGTCCGGGCCAGAAACACGGCCAGCGCAGTTGCCCGGGCCCCTTTTACACCTTCAGGGTGATTATGGGAAATCTCCGCCGTAGCCGCCGCCTGCCGAAGAACGTCCGCTTCCGAAGAAAAGGCAAAGCCAACCGGACTGACGCGCATGGCCGCACCGTTTCCCCAGCTATCGTAGGGTCGCGGATTATCCGCCTGTAACCACTGAAAAAAATTCAAACCATATCCCGCACCGGGATAACGACGGCCGGTTTCCCATACTTCCTCCCGATACGGACGGCCGGAAAGGATGGCTCCGGCCACGGCCACCGTCAACACCGTGTCATCAGTGAAACGGCAATTTTCGTGAAACAGCGGAAAATCCTTGGTTTTAATGGGATGGTGCTCATACACCGATCCGATAATATCCCCGGCTATGGCTCCAAGCATATCACCTCCCGCTTTCGTTGCGTTTTTCCCAAAAAAAACGCCGGAAACAAATGTTTACTTTCCCGTCCGGACCAAAAACATCCTCGGCACTGCCGGCATCCCCTTCTTTTTCTGCAACTATCAGACAATACGGCATTCTGTCAACTTTCTCCACCGGAATTGGCCTGCTCTCTCTCCAGTGCTATTGCCATTTACCGATTCAATCTTATTGTAACAGTATGGATCAAACAATCGCGGCGGATACGAATAAGGAATTTTCATGAAAACAACCTTAACCATAATAACGGGGATAATTATGACCACACTTACCGTTCCCGGCTGTTCCGGCGAAAACACCACGGCATCCCGCCTCCGGTCGGAAGGCGCCTTTGCCACCGCCACCTTTGCCGGCGGTTGTTTCTGGTGCATGGAGCCGCCTTTTCAAAAACTGGCCGGCGTGATGTCGGTAACTTCCGGATATACCGGAGGAACCGAAGCCAACCCTACCTACGAGGCGGTCTCTTCAGGAGCCACCGGCCACCTGGAAGCCGTTCAAATCGTTTATGATCCCGAACAAATTTCCTATCAGACCCTCCTGGATATCTTCTGGCGACAGATCGACCCCACGGATGCCGGCGGCTCCTTTGTGGACCGGGGCGACCACTACCGCTCGGCGATTTTTTATCATAATGAAAAACAGCAGCAGGCGGCCGGAGCGTCCAAAGCCGCCCAGGCAGAGTCCGGCCGCTTTGAAGGTGCGATCGTCACCAAAATCAGGCCATATACAACCTTTTATCCAGCGGAAGAGTACCATCAGAATTTTCACCAAAAAAGCCCGGGTCGCTATGAAATCTACCGCCGCCATTCCGGACGGGACCGGTATATCCAGAAAATATGGGGCAGCGTTCCGGCCCCTGCTCCGCAAGCCGGATCCGCGGTCGCCCCTGGCCATAAACTGTCGGAAAAAATGCTGCGGCAACGTCTGACAGCGCTGCAGTATGCCGTCACGCAGGAGGACAAAACCGAACCCCCCTTTCAAAACAAATACTGGGACAACAAGCAACCGGGATTGTATGTGGATGTGGTTTCCGGCGAGCCGCTGTTTTCTTCCGCCGATAAATTTGACTCCGGCACCGGCTGGCCCAGCTTTACCCGTCCGATTCAGGAGGACGCAGTGGTGGAAAAAAAGGACCGCAGCCTGTTCATGACCCGCACGGAAGTTCGCAGCCGGCAGGCCGATTCCCATCTGGGCCATGTTTTCGCGGACGGCCCGCCGCCCACGGGAAGACGGTATTGCATCAATTCCGCGTCCCTGCGGTTTATCCCGGCGGCGGAACTGGCGGAGAAAGGCTATGAAGCCTATGCCGACCGGTTCTGACCGGCTGACCGGGTCATAACATTGTTTATCTTTTTGCGGAAAATCGTTTGGCCAAAGGAAAACATCCCCGGTCCAGCGAAAGCGGTCTGGCCGGCTTTTTGGCAACCGTGCTGACTAACGGTTATCGTACCTTTCGCACCCGGCGGCTGAGAAGATAGACCGCCTGTTTCTGGCAGACCGCCATTTTGGTTTCACTCCTTTTCTCCGGATACTTTTAAATCAGCGATCAGAAGAGTATAAAAAAATCCCAAGGCGGTGCGGAGCGGCAATCAAAACATATCCGGGCACCGCCAAGGCAGCAGAAAAGAAAAAAATACCCCCATGATTTTTACAGATAAAACCGGCGGGGATTCAAATAAGCCGGCAGCGCATGCCATCCAATGCCGCGCAACAGGGAAAAGGCCCGGGCGGTATTGTGCCGGGGCACTTCCTCCCCCAGGGCTTGGCGCACATACTCCAATAGATGAAAAAGGGGTTTACCCAAGGGATAGACCAGCCGCAGGCAACCCAGCGTGAGATAGCAGCCTGTACAGTAAATGGCGGCCTCCTCCCCTTCGGCCGCATCCAGCGCCAGAAGCGCTTTTATGCCGTTGATTACCAGGTCCTTCACGCTGTAACGATTGCAGGCCGCAGCCACTCCGCAGCACAGACCTTGCGCCCGGTTGTATTCCGTTTCCCGCACGGTTACCCCCAGCAAAGACAGCAGTTGTCGCTGGGTTTCCATGAAATCCGGCCCCAGCACCCGGGCATGACAGGAGTCATGCACTACCGCGCTTCGATTCAAAACCTTTTTCAGCCGAAAGGTTCCCCGCTCCAGTTCCTGCAACAGCCAGTCCGAAAAAAAAGTGGTTTGAAAAGAAAATTCCGCCCCGAACTGCTGGGGGAGAACATTGGTGAACATGTTATACCCGGCCGGACAGATAAACACCATCTCTTCGATGGGCTTGTCCCGGTAAAAGGCGGTCAGTTTTTCCGCGGTTTTGGCCACCGGATCGAGAAGTCCCATGCGGAAATACATTTCTCCGCAGCACAGGTCCCAGTCTCCCCAGACCGGCAGTCTTTCAAAGAGGGCGCCGGTAGCCAGCCGGGGCATGGCCAGGAGATTGCAACCGGGATACAACACGGTGGCGGCCGGCGGCTGCGGGGCACGCCATTGCTCGTGCAGGGCCCGTTCCGCCGGAGAATATTTGATGTCCTGCCGGAAATTGGGACGTTGCGACGGCATCAAGTACGAAGCCCGGGCGGGTAAACCCTTCTGCTGGTATCGTTCGTTCCAGTGATAATGAATCCGCTCGTAGGGATGGGCGTTTCGGGGACAGAAGGCGTTGCAGGCATAACAACTCATACACCGCTGGATCACCATTGAGGGCAGCCCGGCGTTGATCTTCTTGATCTCCGCTACCGCCGTTTCCCGGCCCAGTTTTATATAGCGGCAATTGACCAGGCACTCGCCGCATTCTTCGCACCGGTCCCAGCGTAAAAGTTCTTTAAAATCGTCTTTCTGAAGCATAGGGGCAATCTCCGGTTTCTCCGGCTGAAATTCCTGGTGAAATCAACGCGTAGGGGAAAAGGCAAAAAATTGGCTTCATTTCCTTACTCTATTATAAAAACAAAAACCTTCAAAATTTGAAACCATCAATTTCGGATTATATTACATTTTCATCTGAAACGCATCCGGAGAAAGCGGTCCGGAGGCGCTGATATTTTTCTGTGCGCTGAGGTGGGCCTGTAATTGGGCTACCAGATCTTTTAAAGACCGCAGCGCATTATGGGTCTGTTCCGCCGATGCCGAGGTTTCCTGGGTGCTTTCTTTGATTTGGAAAATAATGCTGCTCAACTGCTCGTTGGCCTCGGCCTGCCGCAGGGTCATGGTCTCAATCTGCGCCAGTTGCTGCACGGCGCTAATACTGGATTCCCGGATCTTATCAAACTGTTCCGTCATCTGCTGCATGGTTTCTTTGCCGGTCTGCACAGCCTGCTCTCCCTGGTTGGCATAGGCGATGGAACCGGCCAGCGGCAGAGGATAAAGCAGCATAATGCCGAATTCAGACCAGGTGGGGGCCATGACAAAGAAAATGAGAAACTCGATCCCCAGAATATGAAAGGTGACCACGCCCACAATGACGAGGACCACCCGCATAAAAAAGCGCCCTGGTTCCATGCCTTTGTCCCGGATACCCACCTGCCCCCCTCGGGTTTTCCTCCAGCCGCCGCAGGCAACGGTTGTCCTGCCCCTCCTCCGGTCAAACCGGAGCACCGGCGGGTCGTTTTCCCTGACAACGCCGGAGCGCACAATTTTCATTTGGCTAAACCTATAACATACTTCATTGATTGTCAATTTTTTTCAAAATTCGCATTATAACGGCCACTCGACGCTTCTCATTACTGCTCCCCGCATCGAACCCCCGCCCTCCGGGAACATGATCGAACATAATCTTTTTATTGACTTTTTTTACATAATTGCTGATAAATAAAAAAATCCCAAAAAAGAAAACAACCGACAACAGGATTATGCCATGGGGCCGAGACAGTTTTTTGCCCGAATCGTTGTTATCATCCTCAGCGTGGTCACCTTCCATATACTGGGTATTGAAATCCTGGTTTTCTTTATCATGGCCCCGACCTGGGCCGAATGCGTGACCATACTTACCAGTCCTTTACCGGTGGCGATACCATTGGTCGCCTCTTACATTATCATCGCTTACTATTATGTGCGTCCCATCCGGGATTTTCTGGCAGTCCTGGAAAAAGGGACAACCCCTGCTCCGCAACTGATTCGGACGGCGGAAAGCCGCTGTATCAATCTTCCCTATTTTCTTTCAGGCCTGTCCTTTCCCGCCTATATCCTGGGAGGGATATTCGGCGTAGGCATGATGGTCCGGGCGCTGCCCCACTGGCCGCCTCAGATCATGTTTTTCGGATTTCTGGGCGGCATTATCGCGGGTCTGCTGACCATCCCCATGGCGGAGCACTTTACCGCCTGGGCCATCCGGCCGGTACTGGAAATCATAATGGCCGGTGAGACCGGTTTGGAAAAATCGCGCACGGCGGGGTTCCGGATGCCCCTGCGCCGGAAATTCGTTCTCATTGTAGTGGTCATGGTAGTGGGCATTACCGGATACAGCGCCATCATCAGCTACAACCTGATCCATTCCGCCATAGACAACATGAGTCGCATCGAAGAACTGGTGCCGGCGGCCCAGGCGCGGCAACTTGCCAGCAACAGCTTGGGATCCGGAGACAAACGGATAAAATCGGCCGTCTACTTTCAGTCCCGAATGCGCAGCATCACCCTGTTTTTCATCGGTTTTATGATCGTGGCCACCCTCCTGGCCCTGAGTGTCAGTCTGGCGGCCACTAATGCCATCACCCACCCCCTGAACGTCTTTGAAAGGGTTACCGAAAAAATCCGGAACGGCGTCTACGATGAATCCATCAATCTGATCACCAACGACGAATTCTCCCAGCTGGGTGCCTCCTTCAATCGGATGACCGAAACCCTGTTCGCCCAGTTGCAACAGAATCAGGTGTTGATTACCGGTATCCGGGACGCCGTGCAGACCCTCAGCCCCATGTCCCGGAATCTGGTGAATTTTGCGGATCAACAGGCCGCCGGCAGCGTCCAGCAGGCCGCCGCCACGGAAGAGGCCGCCGCCACCGGCCGGCAAATCGCCGAAGGTGCCCGGCATATCGCGGAAAATGCCGCCCGCATTACCCGCAACAGTGAAATTACCCGGGAAGTAACGCAGGAAGGTCAGCAACGGCTGCAAGAGACGGAAACCACTCTGGAGGATATCACCGCCCGTATGAAAAACATCATGGCCGCTATCACCCGGTTGAAACAGCAGTCGCAGGAAATCGACGCCATTGTGGAGACCATTAAAAAAATCAGCGGCAAGACCAATATTCTGTCGCTGAACGCCGGCATTGAGGCGGTCAAAGCCGGAGAAAGCGGCCTTCAGTTCGGCGTGGTGGCCAGAGAAATCCGTCTGCTGGCCAAAGATTCCAGTCAGTCGGCCAAAAAAATCCAGAGTAATATTGAGAGCATTCAACAGGCCCTGGCCACTTCCATCGCTTATGCCGAAGAAGGAGAGCAGGCCGTATCCAAGGGACGGCGGGTGATGACGCAGATGACGGAACAGTTTGAAAAAATTCTCCGGGCCAACCTGAATGCAGCCCGGGATCTGGAAGAAATCGAAACCATGACGTCCCGGCAGGCGGAATCCAACCAGCAGCTCAGCAGCATTATTACCCAGATTAAAAAAGGCACCGAAGAAACCGCGACAGCGGCGGAAAAAACACACAACACCTTAAAATCACTGGAAGAACTGGTTACCCAGTTGCGGGCGCACACCGCGCAGACCGCCTGAGTTCTTTACATTGTATCCCCTGCCGAGGAGACATCCCCTTGCCTGAACCCACGCGAAAACGCAGCCGGGAAGTTTTGCCGAACGTATACTGCATCACCCTTCCCCTGCCCGGGGCCAAACCCGGGCCGGTCAATGTCTATCTCTTTCAGGGGAAAGATACCCTTACCCTTCTGGACGCCGGTACCGCCAAAACTTTTAAAATGTTGACCCGGGCGCTGGCTGAACACGGCCTCACCTGTAACGATATCGACCGCATTGTGATCACCCACAGTCATATTGATCACTACGGCGCAGTCAAAAAGATCCTCCGGGCATCTCCATCCTTTACGGATGTCGCCGGAAATTTTGTAAAAACCAAAAGCATTGCCACGGGACTGGGGGTTTCCAAAAAGACCCTGAACGATTTTCTGTGTCTGATGGGAGTACCATGGATAGTGCGCAACAGCATGCGGGGGCTGTCCACCATCTTTACCATGCTGGGGGAAAAATGCCGGGTGACCACTTTTCTCCGGGAAGGAGATGAAATCTTTCTGGGGGATTATGCCTGTCGCGTCATTGAAACGCCCGGCCATACGGTGGATTCCATCTGCCTGTGGGCGGAAGCAGAAAAGGTTCTGTTTTCCGGGGATCACATCCTGCCGCACATCACTCCCAATGCCTTTGTCATGCTGGAAGAAGGTCATCCCCTGCCGCAACGCAAGAGCCAACAGGAGTTTTATTCGTCCGTGGAAAAAATCAACCGCCTGCAACCCCGAATGGTTTTTCCGGCCCATGGACACCCGATCGATAATCTGACGGAAATCACCCGCATGTATACCGACAATTTCCGCCAGCGGGAAGCGTTGATCATCGATATTGTTGCGGCGGGAGAAACCGTTGTTTACCGCATGGCCCGAAAACTTTTTCCCAACTTGAATACGGCCCGGCTGCCGCTGGAAATTTTCCTGGCGGTATCGGAAGTATATACCCATTTACAAATGCTGGAAAGCCGGCACCGGGTAACTATTTATCCGGAAAACGGAATTTTAAAAGTGCGGCCGGCCGGATAAATCCGCTATACAAATCCTGCTTTCAGCGATCGACCGGCTGGAAAAAAGTCAATATAATCAATCGCTGGAAAAACCAACCCCGGTTCTCGCATAATATGCCCCCTTCTCATCAGGACGACACCATCCGCGGTCATGTCTTTTGCAGCTTCCTTGCCCTGGTTCTTCGCAAAGAACTCGAACGCCATCTGGAAAATTCCGGTCATGTATTTGAATGGGCGCATATCAAACAAGACCTGCAGGCTTTGCAGGAAACCCATATTGCGGAAAACGGAGCGCGACTGGCGATCCGCAGCAGAACAGAGGGCGTATGCGGGAAAGTTTTCCAGGCGGTCGGTATGGCGATACCGCCAACCATTCGCGAAATGTAATTGCAAATTTTTGCAAAGTTGGCATGGGGGTAGTGCCAAAGACATTTTTGTGCCCTATAACTTATTGCTTTTGTAGAAAAATAAAAATTGAACTGTTAAAAATCAGCCAAACATATTTTTTGCTTCCCCTTCGCCTTCTTAAGAGGTAAATTGTAAATAACAATTGTAACTTTTTGCTCTCATAAAAATCTTGTCATGTCCCTTTATATCAGCATCTTAGAAAATTTTTACAATAAAAACAGAACAATATTTCTGTTTTTGATGTTTTTATCCTCGTTTATCTTTTACTGGTATTTACATTCTTATATTTTTACTCTTGGCAATTTCGTCAAATATTCCGATGCGGCCAATCAGATTTTAAAAGGAAAAATGTCAAACAGCAGATTGCTGGATTTTAGCGCATTATATCTCTATCTACACATCTTTTGTTTTACATTTTTTCCGGATGCGGATTTTGTGGTAAAAAGTCTTCATATTTTATGTACGTCGGGGAGTGGCGTTTTCTTATTTCTTCTTCTTAAGGAACGTTTCTCTCTTGCACTCTCATGTATAGGCGCCTTCCTCTTTTTTTTAAGTGATCATACGCTTGTTTATTTCTCTATTGCTGAACCGGAGCCAATATTTGTTTTTCTTCTGATGGGATTTTTATATTTCATTACTGCCAAGCAATCATTCCGCCCTTTTCTATCAGGCTGCCTGTTTGGTCTGGCTTTCTGTATCCGCCCTAGTTTTTTCTTATTGACCTTTATCATACCGATTTATATTTACACGATAAAAATACCGCCACGTAAAATAATGTGCTGCATATACTTTTTCATCCCGGTATTAACAGCGATGGTGTGTATTTGCGCAAGAAATGCTGCTGTTGACGGAAAATTTACTCCTTTTTTTATGAATCCCGGAGCCGTGATCTATGAAGGAAATAATCCCGGGGCAAAGGGGAATATTGCCGTTCCTCCGCCTTTAATGCAAGCCTACTGTGCAACCGGACCTGATCGAAATCATGTCATTTACCGTATGATACCATCGATCATTTATCAGCGGGATTATGGAGTAAGAGAAGCCAATGCCTTCTGGCTTACTCGGACAACCAACTTTGTTGTCGATTATCCGGTCCTTTTTTTAAAAAAGGTATTTATTAAAAGCTATATGCTCTTGCACAATTATATGCATCACGATTTACAGATAGGATTTCTTAATGAGATAAAGATGAAAGACTCCAATGTTCCTTATCTTCCTTTTTTTGTTATTTCTTTTATAGGAGTAATAGGCGTTTTCTGCCATATAAGAAATATCAAAGAAGACCTTCCTCTTTACTTTCTACTCTTTAACCAATGTGGGCTTATGATTTTAACTTATACCTCAGCTAGACAGCGGTTTACTTTACTCCCGTTTCTGGTTTTTTTTGGAGTTGCCACGCTTAATTTTTTTTTAAAAAAAACATATTTTTTTTTCATACTTATAATCTCATTTGCCGTTTTTTCGCCCTTTTTATTGGCAAAAAATTATATTATAAATGAAGAAGAATATTTCACGGAAAAGTCAATTGTAGAAAACTTGCAGAATTATCTGGAAGACGCACGTCAACATATCACGAACTATCAATTTTCTCAAGCACTTGATTCTATAAGTAATTATTTAATATATTCGGGCTGGACGATAGATATTCCGCGCCTTCCGCTTCTTCCCTTTTCTCGCTCTGAAATCGTAGACCACACCCTTTGTTTTTACAAACAAAAAAACTTTTCGAGTAATTCATTCAAACTGGATAAAGCCATTCTTTTGCTTAATGACGGCCGGTTGGAGCAAAGCTCGTTGATACTAAAAAAACTTATTCAAAAAAATGTAAAATTTTATAGAAAAAACCATTGTTCCTCCGAACCGTTATACTATTTAGGAAAAATCGCCGTTCGCCGGAACAATATAGACCAAGCTCATGTATATTTAAAAAAAGCCTTACAAAGAACGCCGGGGGATATATTCACCCTCTCCATGCTTTATGCTTTAACGAAACAAAAAAGTTATTATAAACAATTACTCCGGTACCATGATGCCATTGCCGTTAATTTTTTTGTTGGTGTCGCCGCTCTTGAATGCGAAAACACATGTTTAGCGGTAAAGCGACTGCAGTATATATCATCAAAAATCCCCGCGTTCCCCCTTGGCCAGATATACTATGCTGTTGCACTTGGGAAGGCCGGTTATGATGACCAAGCCGTGGCCATTTTTTTTCAAGTCTTTGAAAGAGACCCTTTGCAATTGGTTTTTTTAGAAGATGAGATTATGAAAATTTTTGAGACTTGGTACAAAAAACAATCTGATCGATGTTGGGCGAATTATTTTTTTGGTATTGTCAACCGGCAGTTCGGACATTTTAAAGCAGCAAAGAAGTTGCAGAAACGAGCACTGATTTTTGATCCTGTGAATAATGCGATTGTAAATGAAATTACTGTTCTTGATAGATTGATCAGTGAGCTCTAAACAAAGGGGCGCCGTACCTGAAAATCCATCAATCGCCGGAAAATTCCAGGCTGCATTCGTTTCTGAAATAGGACCACACTTCGCATTTCTTCCCGGTTTCCGGATTGACGCACAGGTATTCGCGAACCACACCATTTTCTTTTACCGCCTCTACCTGGTAGCCATCCTCGAGACATTTGCGAACAGCCGGATTGGTCACCTTTTCTACAGGATTCCCGGTATTATTTTCTCCGGCCGTCCCCTTTTCCCGGGTGCAACCGGCGCTGCAAAGGAAAAGCAGCAACAGTCCGGCCAGAAAAAAAACAAGCTTATTTATCATACCGCGCTCCTTCTTCCGGCATGGGAAAACGTTCGGCCGCCGGAAATATCAAGCCGGCCCCGGATTCATTCTGTTTAAGAGGGGGAGTGGGGGTGGCCTGACTGCGATGACTGACCCCCTTCTCGAGTAAATGCCGGCTCACACCACCGTCCTTCGGGGGAATGACAATTTTTTTCCAATACACCTTTTCGGTATCCGCCGGTAACCGTTTGCCGTTATAGGCCTGGCCGGCTTCCACCGCCTTTTCCCGACCACCCTGGTTACCCAGCAGGGCCCTGCTCGGACTGGCAGCATACGATATTGCAACCGTTCCCCAACTATAGGACCCATTATTCAATTCATTGCTTTCCGATACGGAATCCAGGTCATCCACCCAGAGTCCCATATAATACTCTCCCGCAGGAACGCTGTTGCCCAGATAATCCGCAAACATATTGAAATAGGCGGGATTGCCCTCATCCCGGTAAATACTGTCTCCCGGATCCAGGTAATATTGCGCCTGTTCATAGAACAGAAATATTTCATTACCGTTGCCCAGCGTCTGATCAGCGTCCAGAATCAGATTGATCCACCAGTCGCTCGTCGCAGTGGCCGAAGCCCCCCTGTTTTCCACTTCATACGTTAACGTACCGTTTCCCGAACCATCCCAGTTGGCATACCAGGTATTGACACTTAAATCGGGCAGAGAATTATAAATAGACACGGTCCGGTCTCCCCGGGAAACATTATCGCCTTCGTTGGACTCAACCACTTCATCCAGATCATCCACCCACAAGGCCATATAATAGGTACCGGGCGGTATCCCGTCCGGAAAACAAAAAGACAGGGCATTGTCTTCATCCCGGTAAACCGAATCTCCGGAATCCAGATCAAAAACGATTTCTTCATACACCACATAATAATCCGAACTGGTAATGGTGGTGTTGGTCGAAAGCATCAGGTTGATATCGGCGCCGGCAAAGGCGGTTCCCGTCCCGGAATTGGTGACCGTATAGGTTAAAACACCGGATCCTTTGGGCCGGGGATCATAGCTGGCGTTCCAGGAAGCTACGCTCAGATTGGGCAGGGTACTGTAGTCCGGCTCGGGTTCCGTGGGCTCCTGGGGGTCGGTGGGGACGCTGTTCTCCGCATCTTCCAGGACATACGCTTCGCTCATAATGCCGTCTCTGGCAAAATCATAGGGCAGCCAGAAATAGCCGCCGTCTCCCCAATTGGGACTCCAGGAATTGATTACTTTAAAAGCACCGCCGTATTTATTGTCATCATATCCGACAATCGTGACGGCATGGCCGCCCTCATTCTGCCCCGAAGCCGTATTATAGACAGCGCCGGTGCCGGACAGGGAATAAAAGGAAGAATAAACCGTTATACCGCAGACAACCGGTTTTCGGTTGATTAAAGCCGCTTTTATCTGGGAGGTGTCATTGACCCGGTGCCAGCTGGCGGCCTTGTATTGCGAGGCTTCTGAAACGGCCGTTGCGGAAGGCTGCGTCCAATAGTCCTGATCGGAGTAGGGCATCGTGGCCAGGGTGGCAATACCCTGGTTCACGGCCAGATTCAACGCATCCGGAATATAGGAGCCGCCGTCGTTGCCGAGGACGATCTGATTATAGACATAGGCCGGACTGAATAAGTGGGCCGCGGTGTTCAACGACCAGCCGATTTCCAGTTTTTCCTGGTAGGACTTCAAGGCATAGGCCGTAGCCCACCCCACGCAGGAGCCCTGTGCCCCCTGATCGCCCGGGGTGGGAAAATTTCCGCTTAAATCAATGGCCCCGGGAATGGAAGGGGGATTATCTCCTCCCAGAAGATCACTGTTATAGGTGCTCAGATCATAAGTGGAGTATTCCCGGGGATCGACCTCCTCCTGACCGGTCTCCTTATCTTCTTCGGAAAGATACGTTACCGACACCGTAACCGTGGCGGTATCGCTGTAAAGCCGGCCGTCGGTAACCCGGTATTCCAGGGAGAAGGTACGATCACTGCCGGCAGCCTCAAGGGTGATATACAGCATTCCGGAATCGGAGTTGATGTAGGCCGAAGAATAGCCGGTACCGGCTGCGGGTGACACCAGTTCATAAACCAGGGTATCTCCGTCGGCATCATCAGCCGACAACTGTTTTTCAATATAGGGTGTGGTCGAATCCACATTCAACGTTAACGACTCGGCAACCGGTTTCGTATTGCCGGTACTGTCCGCAATGGCAAACGAAAGTCCCGCACTCCAGCTTCCGTAGCCGTTGTCGTTCCAGGTGCGGATCCACCAGGTGTGTCCCCCCGCATTTAAAGTCGCCGCGGGCGTGACCGCGCATTGCCCGGTGCCCGCTCCGCAGCCGCAGTCCGCCGCCGTATACCAGCTCTTGATCTTATTGCCCGAACCGTCGTTGACCCATAAATAATACCAGCTGGCGGCGGGAACCGCCTCCCAGGTATAGGTCACCGGGTTGGAAGCAGTATCCTCCGGCCCGAGCAGACTTGCTGCCGCCGGGAGGCCGGTTTGCCCTTCCACCTGGAAATCCCGGCCGCTGCTCCAGGGGCCGTAGCCGTCGTCGTTCCAGGTGCGGATCCACCAGGTATGCTCCCCCGCATTTAAAGTCGCCGCGGGCGTGACCGCGCATTGCCCGGTGCCCGCTCC
>CAZWCS010000049.1:0-4775 GCA_964632805.1 uncultured Desulfobacterales bacterium | reverse complement strand
AAATAATACCAGCTGGCGGCGGGAACCGCCTCCCAGGTATAGGTCACCGGGTTGGCCGTGGAAGCATCCGGCGAAACCAGGCTGGCGACCGTGGGCGATCCACCGGCGCTGGTCGTGAAAAAAAACACCGCGCAAACGGTTGTCATTACCGAGAAAAAAATGCTGAAATTTCGTGTTGTTTGTTTCATTTTTCAGACCCTGCCAACCCCAGATTTTTCAGAGAATTTTTTATTTCTTCCAAAATTTGCGGATCATCAATTGTCGCCGGAATTTGATATTCTTTGTTATCGGCAATTTTCTGAATCGTTCCGCGCAGGATCTTGCCGGAACGGGTTTTGGGTAGACGTTTGACCACGGTAGCCATTTTAAACGCGGCCACCGGGCCAATCTGCTCCCGAATCTGTTGCACCGCCGCCTTAACGATTTCCTCCGGATCCCGCGTGGCCTCCTCATTTAAAACCAGAAAACCGACAGGAATCTGCCCCTTAAGGGCGTCTTCCACACCCAGCACGGCGCATTCAGCCACATCGGGTAAACCGGCCAGAACTTCCTCCATGGCTCCCGTGGACAGCCGGTGACCGGCCACATTAATAATGTCATCGGTTCGGCTCATGACATAAATATAGCCATCCGCATCAATCATACCCGCATCCGCTGTTTTGTAATACCCCGGATACTCCGCAAGGTAGGTCTCGATATACCGCTCATCATTCTGCCACAGCGTAATCAGACTGCCGGGCGGCAATGGCAGCTTGACCGAGAGTGCTCCGATTTTTCCGGGCGGCATTTCCCGGCACTCGATATCCAGCACCCGGACATCCCAGCCGGGAACCGCCTTGGTGGGAGAACCGTATTTGATTGGAAAAGGATGCAGTCCCATGCAGTTGGCAGCAATGGCCCATCCGGTTTCTGTTTGCCACCAGTTGTCAACCACCGGCACCTGTAAATGCTCCTCGGACCACTGAATAATGGCCGGGTCGGAGCGTTCACCCGCCAGGAATAAATTTTTAAAATGAGACAGGTCGTATTTTTTTACCAGCCTGGCCCCGGGATCCTGCCGTCGAATCGCCCGATAAGCAGTGGGCGCAGTAAACATGCATTTCACTTTATGCTCGGAAATCACCCGCCAGAACGCTCCCGCATCCGGTGTTCCAACCGGTTTCCCTTCAAACAGTACCGTGGTACACCCCTTTAACAGCGGCGCATACACGATATAAGAATGGCCCACGACCCAGCCCACATCCGAAGCCGCCCACCAGACATCATCTTCATCAATGTCATATATCGCTTTCATACTCCATTTCAGGGCCACCGCATGACCACCGTTATCCCGCACTACCCCCTTCGGCTGACCGGTGGTACCCGATGTATACAGAATATACAACGGATCGGTGGCAGCCACGGGAACACAATCAACGGGCGAAGCGGCCGCCATGGCCGCCGCCCAGTCTACATCCCGCCCGGATAAAAGGGCTGCTTCCAGTTGTGGACGTTGATAAATAATACAGGACAAGGGTTTTTGAGAAGCCATCGCAATCCCTTCGTCCAAAAGCGGTTTATAGGGAATCACCCGCCGGCCCTCAATACCACAGGACGCGGAAACAATAACTTTCGGCCCGGCATCATTAATACGGGTGGCCAGTTCTTTGGCGGCAAAGCCGCCAAAAACCACGGAATGGATAGCACCGATACGGGCGCAAGCCAGCATGGCCATAACCGCTTCCGGAATCATGGGCATATAAATAATAACCCGGTCCCCTTTACCGACACCCTGATTTTTCAGCCCACCCGCAAAGCGGGCCACCTCATCGCGGAGATCGGTATAAGTGAACTTCCGGATGGTATCGGTCACGGGGCTGTCATAAATCAACGCCAGCCGTTCTCCCCGCCCCCGCTCATCCACATGATAGTCAAGGGCATTGTAACAGGTGTTGCATTCGCCTCCTGCGAACCAGCGGTAAAGCGGGTTATTGGTGTTGTCTAACACCCGATCCCATTTTTTGAACCAATGACAGTCCCGGGCCGCTTCCGCCCAGAAACTTTCCGGATCCTTGAGGGAGGCCTGGTAAACAGTATCGTAGCGGTTGGTCATGAAAGACTCCTTTCTTTGCAGAAACAGGAAAACCGATGGCACAAGGGAAGAGCGATCAATCTCTGGTTACATGTTGACTCTGGTTACATATTGCGTATGAACTTATACCTAACACAATCCGCGTCGAATGTCAATGTTTTCGCCAATACCGGGCGGATGTAGGCCATGATCGAAACAAGAAAAGGGATGGAAAACATCCGAAAGGAAAGAAATATATGGGATTATCCCCGCAGGATTTCCAGCGCCGCGGCGGCGGAAAGGTTTTCATGGACCATACGGCAGGCGGCCTTGACGAACTGCTCCGGCCTATCGTGCTGGAAAGCATTGCGACCAATAGACACCCCGGCAGCACCTGCAGACATGGCGCCTTCAATCATGGCCAAAGTCTCTTCATCCGAAAGCTTAGAGCCGCCGGCAATGACCACCGGCACCGGGCAACCCCGAACGACGGCCGCAAAAGATTCAGCGCTGCCGGTATAGGGACATTTGACAATATCAGCGCCCAGTTCCGCGCCCACCCGGGCAGCCAGCTTGATGGTATCAACCGATTCGTTGACGTTATCGCCTCTGGGATACATCATGGCCAGCAACGGCATGCCCCATAAGTGACAGGATTTTGCAGTTCTTCCCAGGAACTCCATCATAACCGATTCCGAAACCGCCCCGATATTTACGTGAATGGACACCGCGTCCGCGCCCAAAGACAAAGCCTCTTCCACATCACAGACCGCGATCTTGCTATTCGGCTCTGGCGCCAGGACAGTGGATCCGGACAGGTGAATAATCAGGCCGATATCCGTATCTTCGGATCGGCTGGTAGAAATAACAATCCCCTTATGCACCACGGCGGCGTTGGCCCCGCCCCGCACCACCATATTAACCGTGGCATCAATATCTTCCAGGCCCGCGATGGGCCCCTGGGTTACGCCGTGATCCATCGGAACAATCACCGTTTTACCGGATTTCGTATTAAAAATCCGCTTAATACGGATCTTTTTGCCGACATTCATGTCCGCTCCTTTCCGCTTCTTCCTGCAAAACATCGATATATCAAAAAAACGCCGTCCCCCATGCCCGCCTTATCGAAAATTTCGACAACCCGCCGAAATGAGAAACATATCATGAGTGGCGGCACAGGTCACTTACAAAAAACATTTCCGACGGGCCCCGCCGCCCACCCGGTGATCAACTGCCCTGATCTCAGCTTTACATCGGCGGTAAAATAAAGTATTATTTCCAACAATATGATAAATTCTTTAAAAGTTCAAATTGTATTGTAATTGTAAAGGAAGCAAATACTTTTTGCTTTTCCTTTTTTATTTCCGGCTTACGATGAATTTTATTAAAGGCGCGTCCGCAGGCAGGTTTCGGGCATGATTGATAACAAAATTATTACCGGCGACAATCGGCTCCCGGTCATGAAAGCATTAAAAAACGACCGAACCATTATGCAAATGTCGCTGGCCGGAACCAACTTTACCAGACTCACCGTTGTTAACGAAATTGCTCGAAAAAACGACCATTTACATTTTATTGTCAATTGCCCCCAGGGATTCCGGGAGGCCGCCGCTTCTGTTTTCCGCTGGGTGATCTTCTTTTCCTTCAGTGGTGAGGAAGGGATTCCCCATGTTTTTGAAACGTCCGGGGGAGAATTTCTTGAAAACAATACCCTTTTGCTCCGCTTCCCGGAGACTATCCGACAAAACCAGCGCCGCAGGCATGCCCGGATCAAGCTCGCCCCCGGTTCCCGCTTAACCGCCCGGTCATCTGATAAACAATATGCCATGGCCATTAACGATATCAGCGAAGGTGGTGCGCTGGTAATGAACGAAACACCATGCGATCCGCCTCGACAACTGCTGAAAAAAGATCAGGCCTTGACCGACCTGTATATTGATCTGACCCCTGACGATCCGGAAAAAGAACCGATCAGCATAGAGCGGGCAACGGTACGGCGGGTAGCGGTCAGCGCCAGCAGCGGTAATTTTCATTACGGTCTTATGTTCACGGATATCAGCGAGCAGGAAGCCAAACGACTGAAAGAAAGCATCGATCTCAAAAACTACCAGAAACCCCGCAAAAAACTGAAAGTGGAATAATATTGGTTTATGAATCAATTCACAAAGGGCCCTTTGCTCTCCTCTTCGTCCTTCGACACAAACAACTTCTGTAAACACAGGAGCCTGTGGCATGGAACAACCGGTATTGTTTGAATGCAAAGATGAAATCGCTGTTATTACGCTGAATCGTCCGGAACGCCGCAACGCGATCAATCAAGCCCTGCTGGCCGGTCTTTATGATTGCCTTGAAACAGTGGCCCGCCAACGGGATATCAAGGTTGCTGTCCTGACCGGCCGGGGCAAAGCCTTCTGTTCCGGGCTGGACCTGGACTGCCTGGCCAGTGACAATCTTATCGATCCCCGGGGCGATGGCCGGGATCTGGTGGATATCCTGGATGACTGCCCCAAACCGGTCATCGGGGCCGTCAACGGTTATGCGATTACCGGGGGTTTCGAACTGGCTTTAAACTGCGACTTTCTGATCGCTTCGGAAAAAGCCGCATTTGCCGATACCCATGCCAAAGTGGGCATACCGCCCGGCTGGGGCATGACCCAATTGCTGCAGCAGTCGATAGGGCAGCGCCGGGCCAAACAGCTCTCCCTGACCTGCCAGTTCCTTGCTG
>CAZWCS010000048.1:0-29192 GCA_964632805.1 uncultured Desulfobacterales bacterium | reverse complement strand
AGAGGCCGGCCGTGGTAAAAAACAATTGACTCAGTTAAAATTTTACAATATATTGTTTTCATCTTTTTGGGAATTTGCCAAAAACAATTGCCTGTTGGAAAGTTACCAAAAAATTACCAGGGAGGAGGTTACCGGCATGTCCGCAAGCATTCACCATTTGCTCGGCAACAATTTCCCCGCAGCAGAAAATCCCGTTTATGACCCCGGACCATCCCGCCTTTTTCAAAGATATGCCGCGGAAGCAAACTTTCTCCATATGGGCAGCAATCAAAATCGACTGGGAACCAAAATATATTCGTTTAACGCAGGGCATACAGGAAAGGGAGAAATTATGAAAAAATTAGGGATAATCGTCGCTTTACTCAGTTTTGCCATGTTGATTGGTTGTGCCGGCCCTTACACCGGCGGCTGGATTCTGTCACAGTATAATGCTCCGGCATGTTCTCCTGACGAGGCCGGCGGTCTTGATATCGGGGCCAGAGTCGGCAAAGCAACCATGATCAACTATCTTGGTCTGATTGCCCAGGGAGACGCCAGCATCACAGCAGCCGCGAAAAACGGAAAAATCTCCAAGGTAAAAACCGTTGACTACAACTATGATTCACTTTTAGGGATTATCAACAAGACCACCACGATCGTTACCGGTGATTAATTAACAACCGTATTTCTGCCCTGCTAAAAAAAGAGTCAGCGCCGGCGAAAAAAGGTGCTGACTCTTTTTTTTGAAACTGCTCCATGCGCCTTGCAAAATGTTGGGGGAAGAGGGTCCGAATCTTCATCGACCATTACGATACGATTCACCCCCACCGTAAAATTTTTAAAAACACGGAAACAATCATTGCCGGTGCGCATACGGACGCGGGAAACAATATCCCAGGGATACATGGAAATGATCGCCGCCGACATCCAGCTTGTGATGAAACAGATCTGCCTCGGCTTTCGTCCGCCGCCATTCAAAGTTCAGCTTCCAGTATTTTGAAATTGCCAGATACCCTCCGGCGCCAAACCATACGCCATATGCCCCCTCATATTCCCGATCATCGGATATTTCCGCGTAGATGTTGGTACTATATCCTCCCCCGGCCAGATAGGGCGTAACAATAAAATTGAAATCAAAAATTTTTTTTACGCCCACATACAACTCTGTACAATAAATCTCCACATCTTTATTTTCCCGCAGCCCATACGGATTAACCGGCGTTTCTGAATGGCTGCAGGAAAGGAAGTACTCCACCGCGATACTGGCCGGCCAGCGATCTTTTTTGGCGTCATAAACAACCCCGATTTTTGCTCTTCGATCCACATCAAAGGCTTCTGAAAAATCATCATCGGTCAATAAGACCCCGGCCGAAAAGCTGAAATGGCCGGAAAGTTCCTCGTTTGCCAGACCGGCAACCGGTCCGGCCAACAGCCAGATAAGAGTAATCAGTAACCAGCGTTTCCTGACCATCACAATCAATCCAATTCGCCTGAGACGATGCCAGCCCGAAAGGGACACGGCTGCGTTTTGATAAAGGGACGCTTGCTGTTTTTCTTACCCATTCAAAATAATACCACCAATCAGGAAGTAATGCGCACGGGAACGCTGAAGGCCAGCAGGCGACCCTTACGAACGGAAGCCAGGGTCATATTGAGGGAGGCGGCCAGATCCACGGCCAGAGCGGTGGGATGGGACAGACCCACCAGAACTTCCAACTGGGCCCGGGCCGCTTTCTGGACCAATTCATAACTCAGCCGGGAAGACATAATGCCCAGTTTGGCAGCGGCCAGCCGATGGTCCATAAACACCTGGCCCACCGCCTTGTCCAGCGCGTTGTGCCGGCCCACATCCTCGGCCACTGCCAGGCGGTTCATGTCGGCATCAAACACCATGGCCGCATGGGCACTGCGGGTATTTTGATACAGCGGCTGATGCAGGGGAAAGGAGGCTACAGTGGACAAAAGCTGCCCGGCGGTAAAACGAACCGTTTCCGCAAGCGGGGTTATGATCTGAAACATGTCCTGCACCACCTCTTTACCGCAGATTCCACAACTGGTCTGACTGATAAACCCTTTCCGTTGCAATAGATCGGCAACTTTCTGCCGGCGGTCGGCGGTGAGGGTAACCGTCACCACGTTTCCCCCGGTTTCCGGACAGAAACCAACGGTCACCGTGTCCGCCGGGGAATCAATCAAGCCCTCCGCCAGACAGAAGCCGGCCACATGATGGATCTCCCGTCCCGGCGTACGCATGACCACCGCATAGGGTTCGCCGTCAACCCGAATGGAAAGCGGCTCCTCCACGATCAGGGAAATACGCCCTTCCCCTTGATGACCGTTCTGAAACATGTGGATCGGTTTGACCGATTCCGTCTGCGCCATATGGTATCCTTAAAGAAAAATCCGGTAACTGCTCCGACTGGTACCGCCACCGGAAATTCCGTGTTTTCTCGAAAAGACGGCACCGCCTGTCCATAACACCCGGCATCACTTCCGGGAACAGGTATATTCTTCACACTCACGCTCCGATAGAACTTCCATGGCAAACAGGATGCGCCTTTCCTTATCGATCCGATCGGCGGAATTTCCATCCACTGTAACCGTCAAACGACGCCGGGTCTCCAGGTCCGACTTGCGGAATCCCTTGCGATCCAACAGAAACCGGGCGATGGTCTGACAGGCCCGTTCATCATGGGTATTCACCACCGCCTCACCGGTAATATAATCCGTGGTTTCGCCCAGCATGAGATGATCCCGTCCCATGAATTTTCTTCTTGTGAAATTATTCAGTCCATAGGGCGGCCGAGAAAAGCCGCGGCATTCTCCTGCATGGCTGCAAAATCCGCATCGGTCAGGCCGGCTCCGCGAACAATGCGCCGGGCTGTATCCGCATCAATCAGATCCGACGGTGCATGGGTATCCGTATTGATAACCAGTTTGGCACCATGTCGGCGGGCCAGCGCCGCCACATGACCGTTTGCCAGGCAATGACCGCTGCGGGCGGAAATTTCCAGCAGGACGCCCCGGTCCCGGGCAGCCACTACCTCCGCCTCGGCAATCAACCCGGGATGGGCCAGTACGTCCACATCGGCTGCAATCGCCGCCGCATTGGTTCCGGAGGCCACCGGTTCCGCCAGGGTTTCCCCGTGAACAATAATCAGCCTGGCCCCATAAGACCGGGCCCGATTGGCCGTTTCAGCAATCAGCGACGGATGGACATGGGTAATTTCAATACCGGGAATGACCGTCAAATTCAAAACCTGATTCAGTTCTGTGGCTACCGACACAATCCGGGGCACAATAAAATCAATATTGGAAGAATCGCCGTGATCGGTTATGCCCAAAGCCGATAAACCGGCATATTCCGCGCGCCTTGCCAGTTCGGACGGAATAAGTACTCCGTCACTGAAAACAGAATGAGAATGAAGATCAATCATCCAGCTTACACCTTGTATTTTCCAAAATCATCCGGAGAAAGATTTTTGAGATAATCCGCCCACTTTTTTCCTTCTTCGCTCTCATCTCCCACCTCATAAGTCTGCGGTTCGCCATCCGGTCTGAGCGCCTCAATCACCTTCTCATCCACGTAGACATCACAATTAAAACGAACCGCCATAGCAATGGCATCGCTGGGCCGTGAATCCATGGAAAATTCACTGTCTCCGGCCAGAAAATAGATACGGGCGAAAAAGGTGCTGTCCTTCAGATCGCAGACTTCAACCCGTTGCATATCAACATTCATCAGGGAAATAAAATTTTTAAACAGGTCGTGCGTCATGGGCCGGTCAAAATCGATTTCCTGCAGAGCGGTAGCAATAGAGGTGGCTTCCAGCAGACCGATCCAGATGGGAATGGCTTCGTTGGTCTCCTCCGTTTTTAAAATCAGAATCGGAGTGCGGGAATCCTGATCCAGGGTTAAACCGGCAATGGTCACTTTACGCAGCATAAACACCTCCTGCCCCTGTTGTCTGTTTTTCAATCACAACGGCTTTCCCGGCCAGACTGTGTGTAAAACCGCGTTCAATGGCCACCTTCACGAAACACCCGGGATTCAGGGCCGTTTTTTCCCGGCTGGCAGTATCGGCCGTGAAATTCACCACTTTGTTGGTAGTCGTCCGGCCTGTCCACTGCAATGGCGAAGCACCGGCGGCCTTTTGCCGGGCGGCGGCCGTCTTGCTCAGTCCTTCTACCAGAACGGATTCTGTCCGCCCTTCACAGGCCCGGTTCTTTTTCCGGCTGATGGCCTCCTGCAAGGCAAGCACCGTCTTCAGCCGCCGGTGCTTCATCGCCTCCGGTATTTTATCGGAAAATTTTGAAGCCGGTGCCACAGCCCGATCCGAGTACATAAAGGCGAATATCGCGTCAAATTCCACAACCTGCAACAGATTCAATGTCTGCTCGAAATCCGCTTCGGTTTCTCCCGGAAAGCCCGCAATAATATCGGTAGAAAGAGCGATGTCCGGGCGAAACTCCCGCAACCAGCCGATCTTTTCCAGATACTGTTCCCGCGTGTATTTACGGTTCATCCGTTTCAAAATCCTGTTGGAACCGGACTGCACCGGCAGATGGAAATGATTACACAGTTTATCCAGTTTTTCAAAGGTCCGGGCGAGTTCCCGGGAAAGGTCCTTGGGGTGGGAAGTGGCGAAACGAATGCGCTTCAACCCTTGAATATCATCCACCCGCGCCAGCAGACGGGCAAAAGAACAAAAATTTTCTTTCTGGCCGTAGCTGTTGACATTCTGTCCCAGCAGCGTCACCTCATGGGCACCGGCGGCAACCAGCCCGCGAATCTCACGGAGTATCTCGTCCGGGGGACGGCTGGTTTCCCGGCCCCGTACATAGGGAACGACGCAGTAGGTACAATAGTTATCACACCCCTGAATGACTGTGACAAATTCGGAAATTTCCGCCTTATGCGGCAGACACTGAAACAGCGCTGAAGGGGCGGTTTCCGTCATGTCAATATCAATTAACCGGGTATTTTTGCTGCGGACCGTTTCCAGCAACTCCGGCAAGCGCGAAATTGCCCGGGTGCCGAAAACAAGATCCACATGGGCAAACTGGGACAGAAGCCGCCGGCCCTCCTCTTGCGCCACACAACCGGCTACGGCAATAATCATATCCGGATTCTTACGTTTGCGCACCGCCAGCCGGCCGAGAAAACTGGCTGCTTTCTGCCTGGCTTTGGACCGGATGGTGCAGGTATTGACGATAACCATATCCGCATTGTTAACGGAGGCCGCCGGGCGGTATCCCAGAGAAGTCAGCATCGTCGCCATTTTCGACGAATCATAGACGTTCATCTGGCAGCCCATGGTATTGATATAAAAAGACCGGGAAGTCATATCGTTATTTATGCTTTGCTCCTTTTCAGAACACTTCCGTCTCTTTCGGCGGCACCGGCATCCTGCGAACAACAATATCCTTTCCCAGCTCCGCCAGAAGGTTATCCATCTCCGGCTCACAACCGGGCGCGATGGAAAATACCACGATTCCTTTTCCCCGGTCAAGGGTCGTCAAGACCGCCAGACCTTCATATCCTTCCAGAATAAACCGGATAAAAGAGATTGTCCGGCGCTCCACCCGGTAATATTTTTTTATCGTTCTATCCATTTTTGAATCGTCTGAAACAGCAGCTCCCGGCGAATCGGCTTGGACAGAAAATCATCCATACCGAGATCGAGAAATTTTTTCAATTCATACTCCACAACTCCTGCGGTCACGGCAATAATCGGGATATGCCGGCTGACAGCCGCGGTCTTTCCCCTCTCGCTGTTTTCCCATTCCCGTATTGACTGGGCGGCGGTAATACCGTCCATTTCAGGCATTTGCACATCCATAAGAATCAGGCAATAATCGTCCGGCGAGGTGGTATACTGTTCCACCACTGTTCTGCCGTCTTCGGCCAGTTCCACCAGATAACCACCTTTGGTGAGCATGGCGGACATCAGCTTTTGATTTACCGGATTATCTTCGGCCAGAAGAATGGTACCGGTCCGTTTGATGTTTTCCCGCACGGCATATTGGGTCAACATTCTGCGATTCCCCAACGCGGAGGCAATCGCCCCGTGGCCCTGCCCGATAAGCTGCTGCATCATCTGATACAGTGCCTCCCGTTTAACCGGTCTGGTTAAAAAGCCGTCAAATCCTGCCTCCTCACACTTGCGCGCGTTTCCTTCAAACGGATCGGAAATGGCAATCAACGGGGGACAAGGACCGGGCACGGGCCCCGCCTCTATCGTATCCATACAGGAAAATTGCCCGTCCTCGTTTTTCAGCATCGCAATATCAATAATGGCAATATCAAAAGGCCGGTCGGCCGCGGCCGCAATCTCAATTTCCCGCGGAAAATCGACACATTCGGCCTGAACATCGGTGGCCATACCGGCCACCGCCAGTAAATGGGTAAAAATCTGCCGGTTGGTCTCACTGCGGTCAGCCACAAAGGCCCGCTTGCCGGAAAGATCGGGATAAGAATATTGCTTGGGAGCGGCGTCCTCCGCCGACCGGCGCATGCAGGCGATAAACAAAAAACGACTGCCCTGCCCCGGTTTACTGCTGACTTGAATTTCACCGTCCATCAATTCAATAATTTTTTTGCAGATAAAGAGCCCCAGCCCCGTACCGCCGTATGTTTTGGAAACCGTGGTATTCGACTGCCGGAAGGGCTCAAAGACATTTTTCAACTCTTCGTCGGGAATGCCGATACCGGTGTCATTGACAGTAATCCGAAGTGGCACGATCTCCCGGTCCCTGGGCACCTCTTTATCCAGCCCCAATGAGAGCTGAATCTCGCCGCTGTCGGTAAATTTGGCGGCGTTGCTCATTAAATTCATAAGAACCTGACGAAACCGGTGCGGATCCCCGCAAACCTTGGCGGGAACATCGTCATCAATACGACAGATCAGGTCAACCGGCTTGCCGTATAGCCTGGGACGGATCAGATCACATACATCGTAGCACAATATCTCGGGATCAAAATCAATCGATTCCAGGCGCATCTTACCGGCCTCGATCTTGGAGGAATCGAGAAAATCATTAATCAGAGAAAGAATGACCTCCCCGCTCATTTTTATGTTGCTGGCGTAATCCAATTGTTCATCCCCCAGATCGGAGGATAATAAAATATCCGTAAAGCCGAGAATTCCGGTCAGCGGCGTCCGGATTTCATGGCTGATATTGGCCAGCAGATCGCTCTTGGCCAGAGAAGCCTGATGCACTTCCTCCATCATTTCGTTGACCTGCTTGACGGTGCCTTTGAGCTGTTCATTGGTATTTTTCAATTCCTGCAAAAGCCGCTTTTCCCGGTCAAGCCGCTGCATCCGGGCAACCAGTTCCATCATCTCAAAGGGTTTGGTGATATAATCATAAGCCCCGGCATTGATAATCTCCACATAGGAATAGTCGTAAGAGTAGCCGGTCATAATAATAAAATCCAGATCCGGCAACAGATTTTTGGCCTCGTGCATCAACTCGATGCCGTCTTTACCCGGCATCACCACATCCGCCACCACCACATCCAGAGAAAAATCCCGAATAATTTTCATAGCACCGGCGGCATCCCAGGCCACCTTGCAATGATACCCCCGTTGCAGCAAAAATTGTTCCAGGGAGTCCAGAAAAACTCTGTCATCATCCACGATCAAAACTGTTTTGGAAAACTGACCGGTCATGCCGAACCCTTAACTCTTTCCACATAAGCTCTGGTTCGGGTATCCACCCGGATTTTTTCCCCCGCTTCGATAAACGGGGGCACCTGGAGAAGATATCCCGTTTCCAGAGTGGCCGGCTTGGTACTCCCGGAGGCCGTATCCCCCTTTACCCAGGGTTCAGCCTCGACCACTTCCAGCTCGATAAAATTCGGCAGGGTAACACCGATGGGATTGTTATCAAAAAAAAGTACGTCGCAAACCGTGTTTTCTTTAAGCAAATCCAGGGCATCACCCATCTGATCCGCAGAAATAAAGATCTGATCATAGGTGGCCGAATCCATAAAACAGTAGCTTTCCCCGTCGGCGTAAAGATATTCCATTTTCCGCTCTTCCAGATTGGCCCTGTTCAGTTTATCTCCGCTGCGATAGGTATGATCAAATTGCGCGCCGGTAACCATATTCTTTAATTTGCACTTATACAGGGCCTGCCCCTTACCGGGTTTGACGAACTCGAAACCGATAATGGCATGCGGCTCACCGTCAATTTCGATTTTCAACCCTTTCCGCAACTCCCCTACATCATACATAATCTTTTTTCCTCCACCATCGTGTTTTGCGCTCAGCAACTTTTGGTAAACAATTTCGGCCCGGAATGCAAAGCCGGAGACTCAGGGAGAAGGTCGTTCTGTACTTACACTCGCCACCGGCGGCATCTTTTCCGCCCTGATCCTTCTCAAATCCTACCGTCTGCATCCTTTTTTGTAAAGATAACCCCCAGAAAAAACAGAACCGACTATTTTTCCCCCATATCCGCTTCCGCCCGCCGGGCCTCCGCTACAAAATTCTTCACTTTGTTTATATCCTTTTGAAACCGCACATATCCGCCATGACCATCTTCCCGATTGGTCCGGGTGCAACTGTCCACGCCCGCCGGCCGAACCTGCATAATACCATCGTAAACATTGTCCGGGGAAAGTCCCCCGGCCAGTATCACGGGTATCTGCGCAGCGTTGACCAGCTGCGCCACCCGGTCCCAGGCGCAGACCGCGCCGGTAATGCCGATAAAACCGGCTACCGGCTCCACCGCTTTCTTCTCTTTCTCCACCGGCAACCGCGTATCCGTTAAAAACCAATGGCTGATCGGTTCCAGAATGCCCAGCATCTCAAAAAGATGGTCTTCCGCCTCTACGCCCGGCGGTCCGATCGGCAGCGATCGCATCATTTCTATTTCCGGAAACCGCTGAGACACTTTTTCCTGTACCGCCACAACCGCATCAAAGTGTCTGCGACCGGCCGATGTCATTGCAATCGATTCACAAAAATGCACCATATCCGGGCGATAGAAATCAAGCGCCCGGGAAATCATATCCGCTGAAGAAAACAACGGGAGCAAACTGCTGCGGGCGGAAGAGGCGGCGACCACCTGGAGCGTATCCGCCAAAACGGGCTGCTTCCACTGATCCGCCTCCAGCAGAACACTGCCGATATGGTCGATTCCCAACTCAATGAGGATCTCGGCCTCGGCCGGTTCCTGCACCTCATAAATCTGTATCCGTATTTTGTCCGCCATCCTCGCCTGTCCAAAAGAAAAAATTTTTCAAATCAAATTTCAGCCGGCCAAAACGTTATGCTTCTTTTTATCGGCCAGTACCAATAAATTGATAAATCCCTGATTGCCGGGGTCCGCTTCTGCAGCCTCCACCCAGTCCAGCAAATCCTGATGACTCGCCGGCCAGAGGTCGTGATTGATATGGTCGATGACATACAACGGCAGTGCCAACCCATTCAACAGGTCCAGCAACTCCACCCCGGAAGATCCGGCCTGCCGTAACGCATAGGGCCACACCTCCACTACCATGGTCAAACGAGAGCGGTTCTTTCGGAGCAAATCATACAATCCCCTGACAACAGCAGTTTCCGACCCCTGGGTATCAATTTTGACAAAATCCACTTGCCGGCCGATTTCCGCCATATGGGCACCCGCGTCAATAACGGCCACTTGGCGGTGGCGGCGGCCCTTTCCGTTATCATACAGACGATGATCCCCTTTGTTGTCTTCCGACAAGTAAAGACAACTTCTGCCGTCATAATCCGCCGCAGCAGCCATCACCGGATATACATTGGTCAAGGCGTTGGCCGCCAGATTTTGCCGTAATAAACGGAAATTTTCCGGATCCGGCTCGTAAGCAATCACCAGTCCTTCCTCACCTACCAGGGAGGCGGCAATGACCGAGTAATAACCGATATTGGCACCAATATCCAGAAACGTATCTCCCTTTTTGAGATAGCGCACAAGCAGGGAGGTCTCATACGGTTCCCATATCCCGTTGTCCCGGATCTGCCGGGAAACACAGATATCCCTTCCGGTGTGAAGGAAAAAGTCGATCCGTTCGGAGACACCGGGTATATCAAGCCTGGTCAAAAAACAACCGCCTTCGCAGTTGTGCCTTACAATCATCAACCGAAGCCGCCTTTCGAATCAATTTACTCGCAAGGGCCGGTTTCGTCCGGGCGCCCCACTGCCTTGAAAATTTTTCATCCCTCTGTCCGGTCGGCTCGGACCGAATCAATATTGCATTGCCATAAATGAATTTTTATCCACCATCTCTTAATTCATAAAATTTTGCAATAACAAAGGAGCCCCCATCCAAATCCCCTGCCGCAGAAAAAGTTGGGCAGACTTCGCGCCGCCGGGTCGCTTTTTTTTAACTATTTAAAAAAACTTCTTTTTCAAAATATTTAGAATTGACAGGCACGGCCTGTACCGATACAATTTGCCCCAATAATCCGGGTGCATCGTAGCCAAGAAGTTCACAACAAATTGAGGGTATTGAAAAAAAGGCTGGATAGACGGAGATCAGGCAAGGGGGGTGGGCAGTGGCTGTCATTTATCCGGTTGCGGGTGGAAAGGGAGGTATCGGAAAAAGTTTTATTACGGCCAACATTGGTTGCCTGCTGGCAAAAACGGGGAAAAAGGTACTTCTGGCGGATCTTGACCTTGGGGGAGCAAATCTGCACAACATTCTCGGCATCAAAGAGGCCGAATTCGGTTTACACAATTTCCTTGATAAATCCAAAAAAGAACTGCGCCAGGTGATTATCGATTCTCCTGTCCCCAACTTGTCCCTGCTGAACTCGAAAAACTGTTCTATAGAAATCGCCAACCTCCAGCATTTCCAAAAACAAAAAATTATCAAAAACATCCGGCATCTTCCCTATGATTACATTCTTTTGGATCTCGGCGCCGGAACCAACTTCAATACCCTGGACTTTTTTCTGAGTTCACGCAACACCATCCTTATCTTTACCCCGGAACCGACTTCCATCGAAATCGGCGTACTCTTTATTAAAGCCGCTTATTACCGCCAGCTGAAACAAATCATCAAGCAACACTCCCTGAATGCCATCCTTAAAGAAACAGAAGAAAAGTTTGGCCCCAACGCTCCGAATATTATTGAACGGGTCCTGCGGTATGATCCGGAAAAAGAACCGCTGCTGCGGGAACAATTAAAAAAAAACAGATTCCACTTTATTGTCAATCAAACCCGGAAACAATCCGGTTTTCCGGTAGGAGAAACCATTAAACGGTTATGTGACCGACACTTTTATTCCGAATTTCAATTTCTGGGCAATGTCGCTTTTGACGACCGGGTGTATGAGTCCATGCTTTCCAAGCAAATATTCACCCGGAAATTTCCTCACACGCCGGTGGCGAAAGACCTGAAAAATATTGCACAAAAACTGCTGTAACCGCATTGCGGAGCCCTTATGAGACTACTGGAAGATCTTACGTATTATGAAATTCTGGAAATCTTACCGGATGCGACCGCCAATGAAATCCGAAAGGCGCGGCAAGACATGCTTGCCCTTTACCAGGATCCACTCGTAACCGAGGCGTTTTTCACGGAAGCGGAAAAAAAACAAATTGTTGAAAGAATCGAAACCGCTTTTGCAGTTCTGAGCGATCCGGAAAAAAAACGGATTTATGACCAAACTCAGCAGACCCGAACCCCCACGGTTCCCAGTCCCAGGGCTGAAATCCGCGGATCCGATAAACACGCCGGGACCACCTTTCCCCTTTTTCCCTCCCAACGATCTTCACACAGCTCCCGCATAACGAAAAAAGCGGAAAACGTCTCTCCTTCGAAAGAGACACAGCAACTGTCTGCAGCCATTTGTGCCAGGGAAAAAATTTCCGGCCGGGACATTCAGGCGATACGGCGTTCCTTAAACATTTCCGTATCGAATATATTTGAAATTACCAGAATCAGGAAAGCGATCATCCGGGCGATAGAAGCAGACCGTTTTGATGATCTGCCGCCCGATATTTATCTGAAAAGTTTTCTGCGCACCTATGCCAAGATTCTGCAACTTCCACCGGATATGCTAACCAGAGGATATCTCAAGAACCGGGACGCCATGAACAACGGCGGATAAAATACTTCCCCGCCGGAAACGACCATAGAAAAAAAGCCCTCCCCATCCCGGATCATGACGCATTGTCGATAAAATCATCCAACCGGCGCCCATCCGGAAATCACAGATATCCGGATGGGCGATTCGCGTTTCAGACATACTGTCTAAAGGCTAATAGAGATCATCCTCCATACCACCGCCCGGCATATCCGGCATTTTCTTTTTGGCGGGCTTTTCCGCAACCATAGCTTCGGTGGTCAGCATCAGTCCGGCGACCGAAGCGGCGTTCTGAATGGCCGAACGCACAACCTTGGTGGGATCAATAACCCCGGCCTGAACGAGATTTTCGAATTTTTCGCTGGCGGCATTAAAACCGAAATCTTCGCTTCCTTCTTTGACCCGGTTAATGACCACACTGCCGTCATGCCCGGCATTGTTGACAATCTGACGCAGCGGTTCCTCCAGGGCCCGTTTCAGTATCTGAATGCCGTGAGCCATCTCTCCCGGCGCCTCGACCCCGTCCAAAGCCGCAATACAGCGGACCAGAGCCACACCGCCGCCCGGCACCACTCCCTCTTCCACCGCCGCCCGGGTGGCATTCAAGGCATCCTCCACCCGCGCTTTTTTCTCCTTCATCTCGGTTTCCGTGGCCGCGCCCACATGAAGCACCGCCACGCCGCCAACCATCTTGGCCAGACGTTCCTGCAGTTTCTCCCGGTCATAATCGGAGGTGGTATCCGCAATCTGAGCCCGGATCTGCTTAATACGGTTTTCCACTTCTTTTTTACTGCCGGCGCCGTCCACAATGGTGGTATTGTCCTTATCGATTTTGACGGTTTTGCATTCTCCCAGATCATCCAGGGTGATGTTCTCCAGTTTGGTGCCGATTTCCTCGGAAATCAGCTTTCCACCGGTAAGAACGGCAATATCCTGCAGCATGGCCTTCCGCCGGTCACCGAATCCCGGCGCCTTGACCGCGGCTACCTTCAGGGTTCCCCGGAGCTTGTTGACAATCAGCGTAGCCAGGGCTTCGCCTTCCACGTCTTCCGCAATCACCAGCAAGGGCTTGCCGCTGCGGGCCACATTTTCCAGAAGGGGCAGAAAGTCCTTCATATTGGAAATCTTTTTGTCATGCAGCAGAATATAGGCGTCTTTCAAGGCCACTTCCATTTTGTCGGCGTTGGTCACAAAATACGGCGACAGATACCCCCGGTCAAACTGCATCCCTTCCACGGTTTCCATGGTGGTTTCCATGCTCTTGGCTTCTTCCACGGTGATGACACCTTCCTTACCCACCGCTTCCATCGCCTCGGCAATAATGGCGCCAATGGACGAATCGCTGTTGGCGGAAATGGCCCCGACCTGGGAAATTTCCGTTTTGTCCGAGATGGGTTTGGAGATCGACGCCAGATGTTTGACGACCGCCGCCACCCCCCGATCGATACCCCGCTTGAGCGGCATGGGATTGATGCCGGCGGTGACCAGTTTCTGACCCTCGTTAAAAAGGGACCGGGCCAGAACCGTGGCCGTAGTGGTTCCGTCACCGGCCACATCACTGGTCTTGCTGGCCACCTCCCGCAGCATCTGCGCCCCCATGTTTTCAAATTTATCTTTAATCTCAATTTCTTTCGCCACAGTGACCCCGTCCTTGGTAACCACCGGCGCCCCGAAGGACTTTTCCAGGACAACATTGTTTCCCCTCGGCCCCAACGTGACCTTCACCGCGTCTGCCAAAGTATTGACCCCGTGCAACAGATGCCGCCGGGCGTTGGCGCCGTATGAAATCATTTTTGCGGACATAGCTTGACCCTCCTTATATTATTCAATAATTCCCAATACATCGTCTTCCTTCATGACCAGATATTCCCGGCCATCGATTTGAATTTCGGTACCGGCATATTTGGAAAACAGAATGCGATCTCCTTTTTTCACATCAAGTGATCGGCGGTTTCCTTTTTCATCCAGGGCCCCGGGGCCGCAGGCCACAACTTTTCCCTTTATCGGTTTTTCTTTGGCTGTATCCGGAATAATAATCCCGCCTTTGCTCTTGGTGTCCTCTTCTTCCCGACGGACCAGTATCCTGTCATTTAAGGGTCTTACGTTCATGGTTGGTTCTCCTGATCTTGCAAGTTGGGTTATGTTGATGCCGCCGTCTACCACCCCACCGATTCTTTCCAGGCAGATACGTCGGAGATAAGGCTTACATCAACCGATTCAATTTATAAAAAATCAACAGGACAACGCCTGTTTCCAGACCTTTTCCCCTGTGTAATCGTCTGTATTCAACCTATTTGATGTACACATTTTTTAAATATACTAAAAATAAAACCGTTCCTCGCCAAGTCAAGGTCAACTATCAACATTTTTCGCATAATCAAGGGAAAAAAGGCGGACCAGACGAAAAAAACCCTTCAGGGGTTGGGAAGATCGGCTCCGGATGAATGGAACCGGTGACCGAGACGGGGATCAGGCATAAAGAAAACAGAATCCCCGCCAGGAAAAGACGATGGGGCTGATGAATCTCCGCGATTCCCAGCAGAAACTGTCCGATACCCAGGCCCAGATAAGTAATTACCATGTAGACCGAAAACACCCGGCCGCGCTCCTTCGGTTGGGTGAATTCATTCAGCCGGCTTTCAATCACCATATAAAGAAAGGAGAAGTCAATGGTTTGCTGTCCAAACGCATCACCTTCTGCCGTCTCCTTATATTCATCCCTTATTTGACACTGCTGAAAAGCCCGACTATATTGTTAAAAAAAGATCACCCGGCAAAATTGGATACTGATGCGTCTGATACCCACGAAAAACCGAAGGCAAACCCTGCGGATGCGGCGGTTTCTGCTGGCCTTTACCGGCTACCTGGTGCTGCTTGTAGCCGCCTTCTTTATGTACGGCACCGGGTATATCCGCGACCCGGATCTTCACGCGGTCCCTTTGCTGGCGCTGACGCTTCTTCTGGTCAACTTTCTGATTTATATGATTTTCCGATCGGAATTGAACCGCAGATTCAACGACCCCAGCCTGACGGTTCCACAATTGATCGTGGGTATTGTCTTTATCACCTGGCTCAGTTATTACCTGGTCAGTTCGATCCGGGGAGCCGGTCTGGTCGGCTATGTCCTGGTTCTGCTGTTTGGTACCTTTCAGCTCCGGTTGCGGGACTTCCTCCTTCTGGCCGTCCTGGCGGTGGTTTTATATGCCGCGGCCATGACCTTGCTGCAGCATCTTCACCCGGCAGCGGTGGAAACCAAACTGGAAATCATCCGCTTTTTCATCCTGCTGGTAGCACTTCTGTGGCTATCCATAATGGCCAATTATATCTCCACCTTGCGAAGAAAAATTGAAAGACTGGCCAGCCATGACGCCCTGACCAATATTTTCAACCGCCGAAAAATATTCGAACTTCTGGACCGGGAAAAGTCCCTGGCCAATCGCACCGGCAGCGCTTTTTCCGTCTGCATGCTTGATATTGACGACTTCAAGGAAATCAATGATACCTATGGCCATCCGGCCGGTGATGAAGTTCTTTCCACCCTGGCCCGAACGCTGACGGAAAACATCCGTGAAGAAGATTATGTGGCCCGCTACGGTGGCGAAGAGTTTCTGATTGTACTGGTGAACGCAAACAACAAAGACAGCAACACCGAATATGCCGAACGCATCCGAAGTATTATTGAAAAGCTGAGGTTTCCGGAAATCTCCCAATCTTTGAAAATCACGGCTTCCATCGGTGTCGCCGCCTACCAGCAGCCGGAATCCGTTGATTTTCTCGTCGCCCGCGCGGACAGGGCTTTGTATAATGCCAAAATGGAGGGGAAAAACCGGGTGAAATACCTGTAAAATCCTTTACAGGCAGCTTTTCAGGTCGTCATCAGCCATCCCAGACCCAGCAATCCCAGCATCACAATGGAAAAAATCCCCATCAGATACCAGTCGGACCGGGTTAGCGCTCTTGCGGCCGGCCGCCGAACCAGAACAAAAAACACAAACAGAACAGCGATCACCGGCAACACCGGGATAAAACGATTCAGCAGCACAGCCGTGAATATGGCCGCGATCAGACCGGCGGCGGCCACCGGGAAATAAGGGGAAGGACAGGTCTGGTCTTGCATAGCGGCCAGGCCCTTGCCCAGCAAATTGTCCGGAATCCGGAATTTTACGGCTGCTGCCGACAAAAATACAACAATAATCCAGTCGGAGATACCAAAGACAGGTTGCAGATGCGCCAGACCGGGAACAGAAATTTTTACCAGCAGAAAATCGCTGACCGGCGGTGGCCCGGCCAGACCGGATTCGTAATAGGTCTGTATGGATTTGATAAAAATCCGGGTGGGGCCCCGGATAATACTGAACAGATCAGCCAGCGCCATGGCCAGACATACGAGCACCAGCTCCGCTTCCCGTTTCAGAGGCGCAGCGATCCACACTCCCAGAAAATTGGCAAAAACCAGCAGATTGACTGTATAAATCATGTAAAAAACCGGCGACCGGATTGCCCCTTGTCGGGCGGCCATATACATCAGAACAGCAATAAAGAGTACGACCAGTAAACAGATAAAACGAACTTTCGGTTTATGCGCTAACCGGGATTCGACGTAAATAAGATAAAAAGCATTCACAAAACATCCCAGCAGGACAAACAGAACCACCAGCAGCGGAAACAAAATTGTCTGCAAATCCCCTACAATCGGCCATAATCGGGGTATTTCGTATAAAAGCCAGGAAACCGTTACCCATAATATATATATCCCCAAAAGTGCTGCAAAAGCTTTCAGACAGCTCATATATCAGAATTTCCTCCGGACACAAAATCGGGGAAAAGCCCCCAAACATTAACAAGGAGCCGGACAGAACCATCCGGGCAGCGATGGTCTTATCCAATATAATCGGCATAAAAACGTCCTCAGTAAAAATTGTTTATCTCAATGCGGACACGCAACCGGCAGAATAAAATCAAAAAAACATCGTCAGCCAGAAAAACAGGTTGTCTCCAGGTTCATCCGTGAGTGGGCCCAAAGGCGTCTGCAGAATATCCACCCCGCCAAATTCGGTATCACTGCTCCCGAAATAGGCATTGCCGCCGAATGTCAGCTGCATATCCGGTTTGAAATCCCAGACCATCCGGGGCTGGATACAGCCGGAAGGGTCTTCCGCATTCACCGTAACCGTTAAAAAGGTATTCAAAAGCGGATGCAGTTCCACTTGAAGGTGGGGGCTCATATAACAGCGGCCGGCGGTAAAGATCTCCCCCCGCCCCATACGCTCGGCAATATCGGGGTCCGTATATTTATGCCGGTAATTGCCGGTACCCAGACCGCTGTAGTAAAATTCCAGAAAGCCGTAGACATTTTTGTCCAGCCAGACCCAGGAATAATCAATATTGGCCACCACCGCCCAGAAATCCTCTTCCATACGGCCGTCGGCAAAAGTATAGGTGGCGTCAAACCGCCAGACCGCCTCCGCCAGATATCCGGACGCCCCACAGCCCGCCACTGCATCATCATAATGTTCCGCCAGCATGAGGTGAGCTTCCACTGTCCCCAGATACCCCTGAAAATTAGCCGCCAGCGAAGCGCAGTCCGCGTCCACATCCCGGGTTTGCGGATTCCGCCGGGGCACATAGAGCAGTTGCAGGCTCCGGTGATGGGACAGGTTCACTTCCAGATTGATCATATCATCGCCGGTTTTATAGTCCCGGTCGATATCATAGGGCGAAAAGGGATTGAACAGATCCATGGGGTTGAACAACAAGCCGTTGCCCCAGCTCACCGCCTGCCGCCCCACCGCCAGCCGGCCCCAGTCCGGCCGGTATTCCAGACACAGCCGGTCCAGCCGGTGATAAAAAATCTCATCATCGTCGTCACGGACCACTCCCGTCAGATCAAGCAGCCGCCGGTCATCTTCGATAGTGTCCCGGGTCAACAAACTCCGGCCGGCCAACGGCAGGCCGGTCAGCAGTTTCTGGTTGTAAAGCCGGGATTCCCGAGTGTCGCCGGCAGAATAGCCCGCCTGATAATGGGTATTCAACGACCACCGGGAAGTAAAAAAGGTGCGGTTCTTGACTCGCAGTTCCAGGCTGCCGTCCAGCCAGGGGTCCTGTTCGTAGGCCTCCTGCAGGGAACCGTCCTCCGGAAAGGTGGTGCGGCCGACGGCTTTCAGCTGGCCGCCCCAGTCGCTGTCCAGCGACTCCAGCCGGCTCTTTCCGGATTCTGCGGCGGCAACCGGCAAGCCGGCCAATATAATAATCAACATCAGGAAAACGGACCAGCGTCCCACCTTCATGAAGCCTCCCTTTTCCGCTGGTCATCGGCCACCTGGCCGTCTTTGAGATACACGATCCGGCGGGCATACTCCATGACCATATTGTCGTGGGTGGAAAAAATAAAGGTCACTTCCCGTTTGCGGTTCATCTCCTGCATCATCGCCAGCAATCCTTCGCCGGTTTTGGAGTCCAGGTTGGCGGTGGGTTCGTCCGCCAGCACCAGCGCGGGATTGGAAACAATGGCCCGGGCCACGGCAACCCGCTGCTGCTGTCCACCGGACAGTTCCGACGGCCGGCGGTGATACATGTCCGCCAGACCGACTTCATCCAGGATGGCCCGGGCCCGCCGGCGCCTTTCCTGGGACGGTACTTTCTGCAACAGCATGACATATTCCACGTTTTCCACCGCCGACAACACCGGAATCAGATTGTAGGCCTGAAAGACAAAGCCGATGTGAAACAGCCGCAGTCCGGCCAGGTCGGATTCGCTCATATCACCGTAAACGTGACCATCCACCACCATCCGCCCTTTATCCGGCCGGTCCAGCCCCCCGATGATATTCAGCATGGTGGTTTTCCCCGATCCGGAGGGGCCGGCCAGGGCCATGAACTCGCCTTTTTCCACCGTCAGGGAGACCCCGCTGACCGCAGCCACCTCGGTCTTGCCCTGCTGATAAATCCTGGAAATGTCGGTTGCCTCAACAATATTCATGAATCACCTCATTAATTGCGCATGGTTTCCACCGGCGTAAACCGGGCCGCCTTGGCGGCCGGATACAGCGATACCAGTAATCCCAGAAAAAAAATGGTCGTATTGGCGGCCAGGAAATCCCCGGCCACCAGATGCGGATAAATAACGCGGGACATTCCGATATACTCTGCGCCGGCGGCAAACATGGAAAGATCAATGCCGGTGCGGGCAAAAATCCAGACGCAGACGATTCCCAGCAGGTTGCCCAACATAATTCCGGCCAGCAGAAGAAAGATCGATTCGGTAATTACAGAACGAATAATCCACCAGGGGCGCATTCCCAACGCCTTGAACAGGCCGAACTCCCGGGTCCGTTCATACACCGCCATCAGTGTCGTATTGACGATGCCGAAACCCATGGCCACAAAAACCACTACATACCAGATGTACATAAACCCGTCGAAAATATCCACGTAGGCTTTCAGGATGGGCAGCAGTTCCTGCCAGGTCTCCACCTGACAATAGTAACTCTTCAGTTTGTTCTGAAGTTGCCGGGCAACCGGCACTACCCGATCCTGGTCGGGCAGCCGGATGGAGACTTCGGAGATACCGGCGTCCAGATGGACCAGTTCCCGGGCCGCGGCCATGGTGATAAAAACGAATGACTTTTCCGTGGCCTCCATTTCGGAGCGGAATACCCCCCGGATGCGAAAGGCCCGGGAAGCAATTTCCCCTTCGGTATCCCGGGTCATCAGAATCAGCTTATGCCCCAGGCGGGTCTCGAATTTCTCCAGCAGGGCCCGGCCCACCAGGATACCCCGGTCATCATCGGCCGCCAGATAATCCCCTTCGAACAGCCCGTCCCCGATAAAAGAGATCTTTTTTTCCCGCTCTACCTGCATGCCGACCACGGTAATTCCCGTGGAATGCCGGGCGTTGCTGACCATGGCCGACACCCGGATACGGGAAGTCCACATCGCTCCCTGCGGCAATTTCGCGGCAAGAACCCGTTCCAGCGGAACCTCGCCGCCAATGCTGTTGTCAATGGAAGGATCTTCCTTGTATCCGCCGGCATGAATCTGGATATCACCGGTCAGAATCGACTTGCCGTTCTCCAGCATGCTGTTCAACATGCCGCGGGAAACCGCCCCGAAAAAAACCATGCTCCAGACCCCGATGATCACCGCCGTCATGATCACCAGGGTCCGTCTGGGATTCCGCCAGATATTGCGCCAGGCCAGCTGAAAAAACATGCACCCACTCCGATCTTAAAGCATTCACATGTGCGCCAGGGCCTCCACCGGGCGCAGTTTCCGCACCTTCAAAGCGGGGTACAACGCCGCCAGAAGGGATAACACCACGATAATGGCCGGCCAGGTCAGAGCCGAGACCACGGACAGCCGGGGATAAATTTTTCCGGAAATGCCGTAAGCGGCCAGCATATCAGTGGCATTGGCGGACAAAGCGGAAATATCAATGCCGTGTTCCTGGAACCACAAGGTCACCAGACAGCCGCCGATACAGCCCAGGGCGACCCCGATCAGCGTCAGGGCCACCGATTCCAGCAAAAGAATTTTGAACAGCCGGCCCGGCCCGGTGCCCATGGAAAGCATCACCCCGAACTCCTTGGTCCGTTCCATAACCGCCATTAAAAAGGTATTTAAAATGCTGAAGGCAACCACGATATTCAAAATCAGATAAAAAATGGCGGAAGAAGACAGATCCAGTTTAATGGTCTGCACCAGCCCCGGCATCAATTCTTTCCAGTCCAGACAGATCAGAGGCTTCCGGTTGTCAAGCCGCCGGACCGCCGGGGTCAGTATTGTTTTCGCCCGTTTCACATCGGACAGCGTCTCACAGATCCCGACCGCCTGATGGATGCCGCCCCGCATGGCAAATACCTCCTGAAAATAGCTCAGCGGAATCTGGATGGAACTGCGGTCGAACTCGTCCATGCCGGAGGAGTAAATACCTTTGACCGTGACGATGGCCGCCGCTACCGAACCGTCCCGGGCCTGCCCCAGAATGGTTAATTCGTCGCCCGGCGCCACCTTGAGATGCCGGGCCAGCAGACTGCCCACCAGGGCCCTGTCCGTATCCCCCGGCGTCAGAAAATCGCCTTTTCGAATCAAAGACGCCAGGGTGGAAACCGCCGCCTCCCGCTCCGGTTCAATCCCCACCACCAGAACCCCGCGGCTCCGGTTTTCGGAAGAAACCAGGGCAAACCCGTTGGCCCGGAAAGTATAGTGGCGAACAAAAGGATTTTCGGAAAGCAATTTTCCCACCGGTCCGGGATCGGCAATCACATCCCGTATCTCCTGATCCTCATGATAGCCTTCGGCTTGTATCTGCAAATGCCCGGTATGAATCTTGACCGAGGCATTAATCATGGCCTCATAACTGCCGAACTGAAAGGAGAGGACAAAGACCAGCAGCAGGGCCGCAAAGGCAATCGCGGAAATGGTCAGAATCGTCCGGGTGGGATTGCGCCAGATATTGCGGAAGGCCATTTTGGCATCAGTTGACAGCATCACCTACCTCAATGGTTGTTTCAAGCCGGCCTTGGTAAAATACCTGTCGGCAATAGTCTGTTTAAAATCGATGGACAAGTGCTTCAGCTCCGTGTATTCGTCTTCCGCCTCGGCTTTTTCCACCCGCCACACCACGGGGAAAAGACGATCGTCCATCATTTGAATATCGTGCATGGAAAGGGTTTTCACCAGTTTCCGGTCCTCGTCGTAAAATTCTTCCTTTAAAATAATAAAGTCCTCCCGGATGTCCACCACGATCATCCCCCAGACCACCGGCGCCTGGGGCAGAGGTTCGGCCTGAATGCGATAGACCCGTTTCTCCTGGCGTATTTCAGAGCCGAGCAGCGTGTAGCTGTAATCGGTAATCAGGGTATCGGACTTGGCGATATCATTGTTGGAAAAATCCGAGCCCATCCAGGAGCGGGACATCATGGACGGCGGCAGCTTGATGATCCGGTTGATCCGGGGATTGTAGGTCCACATATCGGGGCCTCGTTTCAAAGTACCGTTATTTCGATCTTTCGGTGGAGCGGCAATCTTGATTAAAGAATCTTTCTCCCCCCGGGTCCAGGCCTTGATGGTCAGCGTACGTTCCCAATCCGGTCGATGAATGGTCATTTCCACCGTGGAAACCGAGGCCTCTCCCCGGTACTGGTTGACGGCCTGGCGAATAAATTTTGCCGGATCAATCGTATCACCGCCGGCAGTTTCAATCTCCGCCGCCGCCGGAACAGCCACGAGCAAAAACATCCCTGTTATCATTCCCGTCAGGCATCCCCACCGTGTCATTGAAATCTCCTTATTAAATATTTGGCGTTATTCTGTCGAAGAAACCAGCGCCCCTTTCATCAACAGATCCCGGAAATCTCCACTGTCTGCCGCAGATCAAATTCACTGTCAAACCAGTACTGCAGCCCCAGCCCGTCCCAGGCACCGATTACCGCTCCCAGGGCCTGTACAATTTTTCGCCTCTTTACTCCGGCAAATCGCCCCGGCTCACGGCCCGTTCAATCCGTCCGGCGGCGTATTCCCAGAGAGCCGAAGCCCCTTCCTCCATATGCCGATTGAAGGCAACGACCTGATTTTTTCGTACGCCATGTTCCTGCCAGGACTTTCCCCGGGTATGTAAATTATGCAGCAAGGGCTGCAGTCGATCGAGCGCCGCGGCAAAACGGGCCTCCGGGGTCTTCCGGGCCTCGAATTCTTCCCAGCAGGCGCGAAATTCCACAGCCTGATCCGCCGGCAACAGCTGAAAAATCCGTTCCGCCGCTTCCTGTTCGCGCGCCCGCTTATCCGCCCGGGCGGTTTCATCATAGGCGAAAGTATCGCCCGCATCAATTTCCACCAGATCATGGATCAATAACATCCGGATCACTTTCAGCAGATCAATATCCGGCTCATTGGCATACTCGACCAGTACCACGGCCATAACCGCGATATGCCAGGAGTGTTCGGCCGAATTTTCAACCCGGCTGGCATCGGACAAGTACGTGCGGCGCCAAATGGTTTTCAGTCGGTCAATTTCCAGAAGAAACGCAATCTGTCGGGACAATCGTACCTGTTTCATGCCGTTATCCTTTACACTGCTGATAAAATCAAAATGATCACTCTTTTTATTTTGAACAGCCGGATTTTATGATAATAAAAGACGGTATCGGACACAAGCTTCAAACAGCAGGGAGGAAAACGCTATGAACCAGGGGACCTTCAAAAAGGTCGGACAATCCGAACAACCCCAATATGGTCCACGCGCCGTACTGGTATGCGGCTTTGCATCCAATGAACAAGAAATATTTCTGAAATTGCTGAAAAAAATTCAGCTCACGGACGTTCCGGTGATTTTCAGCAGTACGGCGGACGGGGAAAAACGGCTGGGCGATCTGCTGCTCCAGCCGCATCAATCCGGCCGCGAAGCGGATGCCGGAAACGTGCGGGCGGTGATTCTTTCCGGCATCAGTGAAAACGAACTGCACCGGACGCTGTCTGCCTATCGCCAGGTAAACCTGCCGCGCCCGTTGTGGGCCACTTTGACGCCGACTTCTGAAAACTGGACGCTGTCCGCCCTGCTTCAGGAACTGCAACAGGAAAAAGAAGCGATAGAAAACAGAAGAAAATAAACGTTCACCGACCCTCCAGAAAATCCAGCAGAATCTGCGCGGTTTCGACGGGGCACTCTTCCTGAGGGATATGTCCGCAACCGGGAATCACATGCAGGCGGGAATTCTTTAAATCAGACTGGAACTGTTCGGCGAGACGCAACGGGATCCAGGCGTCATCCCGCCCCCACAGAATCAGGGTTTCCGTTTCCAGGGTGGAAATCCGCGCAATGTAAGGCATGAATTTGTCAAAATCCAGGGACCGGGCCAGAGCCGTCTGGGCCTCCAGAGCGCCGTCGGTCCGTAACCGGCTATAATAGGCGTTCAGTTGCTCTCGGGTCAATTTATCGGGATCGTAAAAAACCTCCTTCAGGTTCCAGCGCACCACCCAGGGGCCGTAAATCATTTTGATCAGGGTCGGCGCCAGGGGCACTCCGGCCAGACGAACGATCAGCGGTTTTTTCATGGGATAGCCGCCGGCGTCCACCAGCACCATACGACCGACCTTGTCCGGATGCTGCAGAGCCATCAGGACGGCGATGGCACCTCCCAGAGAATTGCCCACAAACACCACTTTTTGCAGTCCCATGTGATCCAGCCAGTCATTGACCTCCTCCATGAGGGTAAAGGGATCATAAGCGGCGCCCCGGGGCTTGTCCGACCAGCCGAAACCCTTCATATCCAGGGCGTAGAGATGATAGCCGGTCTGCTGCAACCGGGGAATAATCGCTTCCCAGGTGTAGGTGGAGGAACCGAAACCATGCAACAGAAAAACCGCCTCTTTTTCCCCGGGATATTCCAGATAATGATAGTTAATCCCGTTAACCATTACATAATGGTCATACGGGGACTGCTCCGGTTTTTCCTCCGGGAACAGACGGGAGGTAAAAAAGCTTCCTGCTGACAACAACGCCAACCGCAAGTCACCCCCCGGACTGGCCGCACATCCTTCGGGTAAAAAAACCATCTTTTCCCCTCCCTTCATAAAATGAAAAAAGTCCTTTCGGTACAGCAGCGTCACCAGCGGCTTTCTGTTGGCGGCAGTTCCCGGCCGGGAAGACAGGGATCGCCGAACAGGGTCGAAATTAAAGCGACTCTCCCAGCATATCCGCGTCGATCTCCAGAATCCGGTTTTCTCCTTCCCGCACCAGTTTCTCCGACCCCAGCGGATCGAACTGCAGATCGACAATAATCCGGTTAAATACTTCCTTTAACGCTCGGGCACCGATCCGGGAGTTTTCCTCGGCCCGGGCGGCGATGAATTCCAGGGCCGGCCCGGAAATCTGCAAGTCAATATCAAAAGTCCTGAAATAGGCTTTGGCGTTGACATAAGGAGAATCCACGGCGTGCAAAAGGATGTCTTTCAGGGCCTCTTTTTTCAGATTCTCCAGCACGGCAAGAACACTGAAACGGGAAATAAATTGCGGAATCATGCCGTATTGAAACAGATCTTCAATTTTCATATAATCTTTGAGATTAAAAAGAATTTTTCTTTCCACCCGTTCCCGCGCTTCGTTCCACACCGAAGTAACCTTCAGCTTCCGCCCGTCTTTTTCCGAGGAAACCAGGGAATACACCTGATCATACAGTTCTTCAAAAGCGCCGCCGCAAATGAAAAGCATCTTGGCGGTATCAATCGGTATCCGGACGACTCTTTTCTTTTGTTCCTGCATGACGGAAGTTTCCAGATAGGTGGTTTCGCCCTCCAGGATGGTCAGCAGAGCCTGTTGAATCAATATGCCGGATACGTTTGGCCGGCCGGAAATTATGGCGGAGATTTTGTCGACTTCGTCCAGACAGACGGTGGCATTTTCAATGTGCTCCTTTAGCGTCTGTGGCGTGCAATCGTTTCCCAGACGGCTCCGGACCCCGGCTTCCAGGTCTTTAAAAATACGTTGGAGATTGACCGCGCCGGATTCATCCAGCAGGGTATTGGCGTTCATAACGCACATGGCCTGGTATTTATCCAGGTCCGCATGGTCCCGGTAAAACTGTAAAATGGAATTCATAATGGTGGTTTTACCGGTCCCGCTGTTTCCGATAAGAAAAATATTCCCCCACTTGACGCCGGTGATATGCTTATACACCGAAACGGCGACCTGTTTCAACACCGCCTCCTGCCCCAGCACCTTCCGGGAAAGATAGGCAAAAATATCCGTCGGCAGTATCCGGGAAGTCATGATTTATAACCATCCTGTTAATGAATTACATGCCATGCGGCCGAAACGACCGTGCTGCAGGAATCACTGCTTCATCTGCTTTTTATCCCGGCGAATCCGGGATGGTCTCCACCGCGGCAAAACGGGGCTCGTGCAACGGAATTAATATATCCGCCCGGGCCTTGACCGCCATCATTATATCGTAGGCTTCATAGGGATTGACCACTGTCCCCGGAGGAATTACCATCATTTCCCTACCGGTGATTTCCGGCGGGGGATAAAAATTCTCTTCGATGACGCAAAACCCCGTTATGGCGGCCAAGCCCTGAGCGGTATCCACCAGCACGGTCAATCCGCCCCGGGTATGCACGGGAGTATGTATAACCCGAACGCCGGGCAGTATTTCCGCGCCGTCGGTCACGGTCTCCATCTGTCCGTTTTCCTCCACGTCCTCAATATAATCTTCCAGGTAGCGAAAATCCAGGGGATGCGGATCATGAATGGCGTTCAGTTCTTCGGGATGGCAATAAATCCGGGCCCGGCTGCATTTAAAATCGTTCTCACAGTGATCATTATGCAGGTGGGTATGAATAACCACCTCAATATCTTCCGGCTTCAACCCGTATCGTTCCAGGCCCTCCTCAAAGGTGTAAATCGAACCGCCAATGGCCTCTTCACGGGCGTCGGACTGAATGGGCCGCATCTCGCCGGTATCCACCAGAACAGTTTTATCACCACCTTCCAGATACCAGGCATAAATGGGAATGGTATATTTCCGGCCGTAGTCGTGCTGGTAAGTCATCATGCCTTTATCAAACACTTTGGTTCCCATAACAATGGGATGAATGGTATATGTCATATCCGTCTCCTTGATCCGATATCAACACCGTGCATTACCGCTAAAAAAACGGCTACCGGGTATAATAGCGCAACGCCTCCGGCAGATTGCGTTTCATATTGGCGATACGGGTCGCATCCGAAGGATGGGTGCTCAAAAACGCCGGGGGCTTGGCGCCAGGCTGCGAAGCCGCCATCTTTTCCCAGAACGTTATGGCCCGGGAGGGATGATAGCCGGCCATAGCCATGAAAATCATCCCCAGCCGGTCGGCTTCGTTTTCATGCACCCTGCTGTAGGGCAGAACCACGCCCACCTGGGCGCCCAATCCAAAGGCCTGCATCCACAACGCCCGGGTCTGAGCTGGTTGCTCCTGTAACGCCGCGTCCAGGGCCAGCCCGCCCATCTGGACCAGCAGCATCTGCGTCATGCGTTCTTTGCCGTGACGGGCCACCGTGTGGGCGATTTCGTGCCCCAGCACCACGGCCAGGCCGGCGGCATCTTCGGTTAGCGGAAGAATCCCTTCATAGACCACAACTTTTCCCCCGGGCATGGCCCAGGCATTCACTTCCTCTGCAGCCACCAGGTTGAACTCCCAGTCAAACCCGCGCAACTGGTCTAACATGTTGTTGGCGGCAAAATAGCTGGACACCGCCTGCCGGATCCTTTGCCCCACGGTTTTCACCAGCCGGGTTTTCTCCATATCCCGGCTCAACTGGTGTTCCTGCAGAAACTGACTGTACTGCTGTCGGCTCATAGCGCGCATCTGGGCATCCGGAACAAAAGCGAACTGTTTCCGCCCGGTAATGGGCACGGTGGCACAGGCCACAAGCAGCAGGCTGCCGGCCAGCAGGCCGACGATCAGATGTTGCAAGCGTGGTGTAAAAACCATCATTCCTCCCGTAATTTCGCCCTCAGGTATTTACAGCCATTTTTTCTTTTTGAAATACACCAGGAAGCCGAGGAACATCCCCACAAACACCACCCACAGCACCGGATAGGCCCACCGCCAGTGCAATTCCGGCATATACTCAAAATTCATTCCGTATATCCCGGCAATAAAGGTTAAGGGGATAAAAATCGAAGCGAACACCGTCAGGACCTTCATGACTTCATTCATCCGATTGCTCAGGCTGGAGTTAAAAATATCCAGCAAACCCAGCATCATCTCCCGGTAAGTCTCCACCAGCTCGCTTACCCGCAGAACATGATCGTACACATCCCGGTAGTAAATGAGAATGTCCGGATGCAGCAGGTCGGATTCACAACGCAAAAGGCCGTTTACCATATCCCGGAGCGGAGAGCACAATCTGCGGATAGTAATCAGCTCCCGGTTCAAATGCTGAATAGCGGCCAGAGTTTCCCGGGTGGGGTGAGTCAGCAGTTCCTCTTCGACGGATTCGATGGTATCCTGAACAAAATCCAGCAGGGAGAAATATCCGTCCACCACCGTATCCAGAATCACGTAAGCCAGATAATCCGGGCCGAGGTTCCGGATGCGGCCCTTGCCGCTGTTTAACCGTTTTTTTATGGATTCAAACCGGTCGTCCCGTTTTTCCTTGATGGTAAACACAAAGTTGTCCAGCACCAGCAGACTGATCTGTTCATATTCCACGAAACGCTCGTCCTCTGCCAGCCCCATGGCTTTCACCACCAGAAACAGATATTCCTCATAGACTTCCAGTTTGGGACGCTGGCTGGTGTTTAAAATATCCTCCAGAACCAGGGGGTGAATCGCAAAATGCCGGCCGAGGGATTCGATAAAACGGGGATCGCTCAGCCCCTCTATATTCACCCAGGTAACCGTGTCCGTATTCTGATAGGCAAAAAGTTCTTCCACGGAATGAATGATCTTGGTATGGATGGCATCCCGGCAATAGTCAACCACGGATATCCGCGTTTCGGTCGCCCGCACCGTCCCCACATGGACCAGGGATCCGGGCGGCAACCCGGTTTTTTCCGAGGCGCTGGCAAATGATTCTGACATGGTCCGCCGCCTTTACCAATGGTTTCGGTTACCAGCAAAACAAAAATGGCGATAGGTATTTCAAACGCAGATAACATCATACGCCATGCCGGTAACCTCGTCAACGATTTGCGGATCTACGCCAACATATGCGGTTTTGAAGCAGCGCTACTGTGCCACCGGGCCATCCATTTTCACCTCAGTCCCCCCGGCAGCCATAATCTCAGAACCTGAGAAAAAAACCCGTCATCAAAGACAAACATTTTCTTGTATGATACGTATTTACTGCAAGATCGGTTCCTGGATATCAATGGCTGAAATGCTTTGGGGCGGGTTTGAGGTGTCATCTCTTTCCCGTGAAACGAACAGCTGAAGCGGCGTTTTGGGCAGGGGAAGGGACAATGATTGACTCTTTTACATGCTGTTTGGTGCCTTTTGAGGCGTTTATTGCTGCGGTTTTGGCAGGTTGAAAACATGAATGGACCATTTTTGAAAACAAACCACCTTGGTCCTCAATTGCAAACAGATCGATAATCTGTCCGGCAGACTGGTTGAACGAAGCCGCTTCGCGGCGGATAAATAGTGTATACTCTAATCGTG